>JAFWPR010000098.1 GCA_017545225.1 Clostridia bacterium | reverse complement strand
GGTCGGGTCGATACCCCTCTCGGCGTAATAACCGGTCATGAAGAAGCATCCGTTTCCGTTCAGTTCCTTATACGGATTGCCTGAGTCGTACGTATAGTACACGCCCTTCGGGTCGATCCCGAGCGACGCGTACCACGAGAGCCCCTCCGTCGTGTACGGAAAATGCACGATATCGCGATTCATCATTCTGTGGCTGATATAGTTCAGAGTTTCGTAGGACGTTCCGATGAAATAGAAGTCGGGGTCGGCGACGTATACGTTCCCGAGCGACTCCCACCCGCGCGGCTGGCGGTACGTCGCCATATACGCGCAATAGATCGCGCCCATACCGTAGAGGAATATATTGTCCTCGACACGGCAGTTACTAAGTTCACCGTAGATATCGGAACAGATCGTCACTCCGGTCGAGAACGCCTGCGTATCCTGTTTGACGTGCCAGGTGTATCCGTCGTACGCCATAATATTGCCCTTGAGGGTACAGTTGGTGATCTTCGAGGCGGAGATCCCGTTCTCGTCCAGATCGTGGACGTGGTTCCAGATCTCCGCGCTGTGACCGCAGGAGACCATCACGTTGTCGATGTAGTTGACGTTGTTGATGATAACGGGGTTTTCAGGGTTGATATTGGTGGACTGGCTTGACATCGCTCCGTCGAACACGTCGTGGACGTAGTTATTGAACATATAAACGCCGTCCGATCTTCCGTTGACCTCGAACGCGCTTTCCGCCGAATCGACGGATCCGCCGGTACAGCCGAATTCACAGTTTTTGAACGTTACGTTCCTGCCGCCCGAACCGACCCCTCTTCCGCTGTAAACGAACGCGAGGTTGTCGACGAAAACGTCGTTTGCTCCGTACACACATACCGCGTTCCTGCCCGCCTTGATATCGTCAAAGCTGTCGGCGGGATCGCCCTTGTCCCAATACAGATACAGAGCACCGGTCTCCCAGTCGTGGAAGAATTCGAGGTTGTGAAGAAGCGCCGTGCCGGGGTTTTCAAGAGACCGGGACTCACAGTAGAAATACTCGAACCCGTTGAAGCACTGTCCCTTTTCGTTTGAGACGATCCCGTCGCCGAAGGTCTGAAGGTCCCCCTTCGCGGAAACGCGGATACCGACCGCGCGCCCGCCGTCGAAGACCATGTTGCATATCTCGGACCGCACTCCGTACCAGACCGCCGTGACCTCGGTCCCGTCGTCGTCCTCATATTCCGTGACCGTGTCGTCGACGCATGCGATCTTCCAGATATTCGGATATCCGGTCGGCTCCCAGTCGCCGACTCCGTCCGAGTCGGTGAAATCGAGAGCGCCGGTGAACATGGGCTTCGGTCCCTCGCCGTACGCGCCGTAACTGACGTTCGAGGCAAGAGCGAGATTGCTCATTATGTTTTTGTGATAGAGTTCGGGATAATACACGCTTCCTCTTTCAAAGAAGACCCCGTCGCCTTTTTTCGGAATGCTGATATCGGTCTCGCCGATGACGCGCCAGAGTTTTGAGACCGATCTCCACGGGGTCTCGGGCGAGAGCCCGTCGTTGCTGTCGTCTCCGTGTATCGAGGAGAGATAGTAGCATTTGCCTCCGTTTGCCTCGATCATTTCCGGCGTCAGCTCGGACGGGGAATTCTTGATCTCGGCGATCCTGTCGGCGAGGAGTTTGTCGTAATACGCTTTATCCTCCGCGGTATATTCCCGCACGTCCGCGGCGAAACCGAGGGCGTAGTTTTTGAGATAATCGCTTATATCGGGATCCGCCGCCGCGCCGAACGCGTCGGCGTCCGCCTGCGTTTTGAAGAAACCGATATATTTCACGACGAATTTGCCGTCGCCCTTGTAATCCCCCGGGCACGGTGAGAAAATGAGATTCTCTATCTGCGTCGTACGGTCGACCGTGTGAGTGGAGAACGTCGCCGTAAGATCGGCGGTCGCCGTCCTCATACCGTCCTCGTCGGCTCCCGGCGCAAGGGTGAGGTATTCCGTGAAACCCCTTGCGGTCTGGGTGTTGTTCGTTCTGTAGAACGCCGTCGGGACGGTCTCATCCATTCCGTCGAACGAGTAGCATATTTTGACTACGGGATATTCCTCCGGGAAGAACTCGGCGAGACTTACCGAGATCCCGGTCGTGTTCGCGGAAAGATACGTCGCGAACGCCGTCGTGCCGTTCATTTCAAGAGTGAGGAGCGGATATTCGCCCGATTCGTCGAGACCGCGTTTCATGCCGCCCGCGAGGACGGATCCGTTTTCAAACAGATATTTCGCGCCGAAAACGAGGCGTCCCGCGCCCGCCGACGGCGTATACCCCTGCCAGGCGGCGTCGATCGCTTTTTTGAGTCTGGTCACGACGGTCGCCGCCTCGGCTCTCGTCGTATTGCTCTCCGGGTTGAACCGTCCGGCGGTGTCCCCGGTGAATATCCCTATCTTTTTCAGATTTCCGACGGACTTTTTCGCCCAATCGGAGACTTTCGCCTCGTCGGCGAAGTTGAAGATACCGCCGCCTGCTATCGCGTTGAGTCCGGTGGCGTTCAGAAATCTGTCCGTCGCCGTCGCCATCTGCTCGCGCGTTATCGCCTCGTACGGACGAAACGTGCCGTCCGGGAAACCGTTTACGACCCCGAGGTCCGCCGCCCACGCGACGTAGGGGGAATACCACGTATTCGGTTCCGTGTCTTTGAACGGCGAGGGAGCGCTGCTTTCCGCGCCGACCAGCCGGCCTATGATCGTGATGAACATCGCGCGGTC
>JAFWPR010000097.1 GCA_017545225.1 Clostridia bacterium | reverse complement strand
TTTTTCGCGTAAAGCATAACGTCGGGGTCGATAGGACAGGAAGCAGGCGAAATAAACGAAACGGCGAAAAGTCCGTCTTCTCCGGGCGGCAGCGTTTCGGCGGCGCGGCCGATCAGTTCGCGGGCAGCATCGTTCCTTTCGACAGGCGATCCGGTCTCCCGTTCTTCAAAGAAAGATATATTGCCTAAAAGATCAAGGAGCAATACTCTGACGGATCTCTCGCGCACGTCGATGAGAGAAACAGAATTACGGGAAGGGAAAAGTACCTCCGCAGGTCTTCCTCCGCGTGACTCCCCGGGGAAAGCATAGACGAGACCGTCGTCTATAAGACAGTCGACCGCGCTCCCCGCCGCGGTAACGCTGAGGTCTGCCTCAGAGGCAAGATCGGCGCGCGTCGAACCGGGGTTCTTACATAAAACATCGAATACCGTAAACACGGAGTTTCCGCGCTTTTTGCGTTTATTCGACAGCGTCACTTTCTCTCCTGCCTTTCATCGTCATTTCCCGCTTTTATTGTATATATCTCATAAGAGAAAGTCAACACGTTTTCGCCCCGCAGCTGCTTTGCAGTCGAAAAAAACGTGTCGAGGCGGAAATATTTTGAGAAATCTCGGGAAAAATAGGAAAATAGTATTGACAAACCAGTTAGACATATGTATAATAGAACGCACTGACGGCAATTTTCGTATTTGCCGAAAAAACCGGGGAACTTATAATGAACGTCGAAAACATAAACGAATACGTTGCGGGTCTGCTTGAAAAGGCTGGCCCCGTCGATTACTCAATAAGACTTCCCGACGCCGAGTTTGACGTAATGGACGCGGTGTGGGAAGGCACCCCTCCCCTTACGACCTCTTATCTTATGCAGAAGATAGGCCATAAGAAAGGTTGGAAGGCTCCGACCCTTATTTCTTTTTTGGTGAGACTTGAGGAACGCGGATTCATTATTTCTTTCAAAAACGGTAAAGAGCGTTATTACGTTCCCGTTGCGGATCGCGAGGAATACGTCCGGACCGTGACCGAGGGCTTCATCGAAAGATACCACCGTTCCTCGTTCGTTTCCGTTCTCAATTCTCTTTATAAAGACCGAGGACTCGACGAGAAAGATATCGACGAACTTCTTGAGTGGCTCAAAAGCAGATATTGAGGACGAATAATTGAAAAACATACAGGTTGACGCTGCGGCTTTTTCGGACTTGCGCCGTTCCGTTCTCTCAGACCCCCACTTGAGGGACGGGATCGGGACTTACAAGGAGAAAAAGCTGCATTTGATTTTAAAGGAATATTTTGTGAGATCGGCGGAAAACAGGGAAGTGCCGTTCCGCGGTTTCGTCTGCGACGGTAAAGAGGGAGACGTTATTACCGAGGTGATGACCGGTTCTCTGTCAGGCATGGGAGAAAAGCTCAAAGCGTTTCTTCCGGATCACCGTGTGAATATCATTTTCCCGCTTATCGCAGAAAAAACGCTTGTCTGGATAGACCCGGAGACCGGAGACTCTACCAAAGGCCGGATCTCTCCCCGCCGCGACGGGATATCCCGTCTTCTTTCAGAGACCGTCTATATCCTCGACTGGCTCTCTTCTCCCAACTTGACCCTGACTGCCGTTTCTCTTCGCGCCGAAGAGTTCAGACTGCTGAACGGGAGAGGGAAGGAAAAAAAGATCGGCGCGGAAAAACTCGACCGCGTACCGTCTGAGATCCTTTCCGTCACCGAGTATTACCCGCGCGAAGATATGGCGCTGTTATTGCCCGAAGGTCTTCCTGACCGATTCACCAGAAACGACGTCGCCGGGGCTACTGGTTTCTCGGGGCGGCGGCTTTCCGGAGTAGTAAAAGCGCTCGTGGCGACGGGGGTCATCTCGGACGCAGGACTCGGGAACAGACCGAGGTATTATGAAATAACTTACGGCGTCAAAACGCAAAAATAATACCGGCGGCTCTTGATTTGAGCCGCCGATTCGTTTATAATATTACAGAATACCAAATTTATTAAGGATGGGTAAAAAAATGGAATACGGCATTCAGATGTACTCGCTTCGCGACATTACGAAAGACGATCTTGAGGGCGCTTTCAAAGCGGTAGCGGAAATGGGCTACAAAACCGTTGAGACGGCGGGCTTTTTCGGCCACAGCGCAAAAGAAGTCCTCGGTATGATCGAAAAGAACGGTCTTCGTCTCGTGGGCACGCACAGCGGTTGGGAAGAACTCGCTGATAATTTTGACGAGACCGTGAGATTTCACAAGGAACTCGGAAATAAAAGATATATCATCCCCGGCGCGAGTTTCACTCCGCGCGCCAATCTCGAACGGTTTATCGAATTCGTAAACTTTGCTTCCCCGAAACTGAAAGCAGAAGGCATCGATCTCGGATTCCATAATCACTCCGGCGAGTTCATTCTTACCGAAGAGGGTTATCATATCCATCACGAGCTTCAGAACAGAACGGATCTTTTCTTCGAGATCGATACGTACTGGGCGTACGTCGCGGGGGTAGATCCCGTTGCCGAACTCGAGCGCCTCGGCGACAGGGTGAAAATGATCCATCTGAAAGACGGAACGAGCGACGGCAACGGTCTCGCTCTCGGAGAGGGCACCGCGCCCGTTGCGGCAGTCAGAAAGAAAGCGATCGAGATGGGTCTCGATATAGTCGTTGAGAGCGAGGGCTGTCAGCCGACCGGTATCGAGGAAGCCAAGAGGTGTATCGATCACCTTCATTATCTCGATACTCTGGACTGACCCGACGATATGATCCGCGCCGGAGCTTTTGCTTCGGCGCGTAAAATAAAAACCGAAACGAGAGGAGGAACGAAATGAACGAAAGACAGTACAGACAGATCAGGATACCCATGTGGGTCATCGCGCTTCTGTTTTTTATCAATTTACCTCTTGCGATCATTCTCCTCATTGTCAGATCGGTAAAGATCCCCGTTTCACGTCCGGCGACCGAAAAGGCTGCGGGCGACGGACACGCTTACGTCGGAACTCAGACTCAGAACGACGCTGCGAAAGCCGCTCGGTCTTCCGACCCGGATGCATCTGACGCGTCTCAGAGCTCCGACAAGAAAAAGGCTAAGATGACGGCGGGCGTTATCATTTCTCTTATCCTCGGCATCGTATTCGCCACTGCTACCCTCGGAGCAGCCGTAACGATCTCCGCTCGGTCGATCCTGCCTGATCTTATCAAAGTCGCTACGTTTGCGGCTGTATCTCTCGGCTCTTTCGGCTCGTTCTTCATACTGAACGGCAGAAGAAAGAGAGAACAGAGATATACCGAGTGGATCGGTGATCAGGACGTGTACGATCTCAGGACTCTGTCGTACGCAACCGGAGTAAAGAAAAACACTGTCATCCGCGATATGAAAAGAATGACGGCGGGCGGTGCGTTCGGCCCGAAAGCGTTCGTGGACGAAGCGGAGATGAAGTTTTTCAGATCTCCCGAGATCGCCGAGAAATTCAAGAAGGACAGGGCGCGCTTCTCAAGGAATACAGGCGCTGTGAAGGACGTCGAAGGCTATACCAAAATATTGGTAGATATAAGTCATCTCAACGATGAGATTGCCGATCCCGCAGTATCCCGCGAGATCAGTAAGATTGAAGAGCAGACGAGATACATCTTCGGATACGTGAGCGATCATCCCGATAAGCGTGCAAATATCAACTCATTCATGAATTACTATCTGCCGACCACGCTCAAACTTCTTGAAAGCTATGCTCAACTCGAGAAGATGGGTGAGGGCGGAGAGAATATGCAGAAATCCAAAGAGGGAATAGAAGGTATTCTCACAATGCTTTCGGAGGGATTCGTCCGCCAGACGGATCAGCTTTTCGCAAGTGAATCGATCGACATTTCCTCAGACATCGAGGTCCTTGAAACGATGATGAAAAAAGACGGGCTGACAGGAACGCGCGATTTCGATCTCGGCGGCGCTGCGGCTGCTGCTCCCGACAGAGAAAGCGAGGAACGGACGGAATGAAGCTGAAACACATACTTTGCGCCGCGCTTGCGGCACTTATGCTTGCCGGATCTCTTCCCGTTTCCGCCGCGACAGACCCTTACTGGGCTGCGCAGGCGGAGTACAAAGCTGCAATCAGTTCCGGAGATTACAATCGCATCATAAAAGCCGGCAAGGCGATTGAGGCTATCTATCCGAACCTTGCAAATAAAACGGAGCTCGACAGGGTAATGACGCCGATACTCGCAGTAGCGGAATCTTATGCGTCGCTCGGCCAGTTCAGGAACGCCGCGGTCTATTATCAAAAATACCTGAAGATTACCAAACTTTACGAGCCTTACGGTATAACGGTCGCAAAAGGTACGATCAATTCGATTCTGAATATGATCGAGCACGACACCGTGAAACCGACGGTTTACGCCAAGACCGCAGACACTTCGAATATCCCGTATTACGGAGCCAGGAACGAGCCGGTCGCCGGTACGTATACCGGTATGTGTGATTCGTATGACGCTTCGCGCGACAGCGCATATCTTCTTTACGTTCTGTTCGGACCGGAGGAGATCAGTAAATACGACTGGGCCGTCCCCAAAGACGATCCCGACCTTATTCTTACGCTGGCGTGGAACGTTCCGAACGAAACGCTTTCGGATCTCGAAGAGGTAGCATCCGGAGTACACGATGCGTACATTAAGCGTAACCTCGAATATCTTAACGGGCTGAACTGCCGCGTTATGATCCGTTTCGGAGCGGAAGTGAACTGCTGGGCGAGCATGCCGTCGACTCAGGCGGCATACGATAAAGACGGCGCAAAGTTCGCCGATACTTTCAAAAAAGCATTCCGCAGAGTAGCGGACATCGTTCATCAGGAGTGTCCCGGAGCCGCAATGGTTTTTTCTCCGAACGAGATATCGGGATGGTATTTCGATCATACCGATTTCTATCCGGGCGATGAATACGTCGACTGGGTCGGAATGAGCACGTACGGCAACGCAAAAGCGGCGGAGGGCATTTTATCAAGCTTTAACGACGCGTACAATTGCGTAGGTTACTACGAAAACCAGCTGACCAGGATCAAATCGATCGTCGAGACTTACGGCGACAGAAAGCCGATCATAATCTCCGAGTGCGGATTCTGTTACCGAAGCGAGTCTGACTGGCTGCAGAACGAACCGCACGCAATTGAAGCCATGAGGTTTTTCTTAACTTATCTTACTATGGTTTATCCTCAGGTCAAGACGGTCAACTATTTCAATACCAATTTTAAAAATCCGAGCACCGGTAAAGTGAACTATTACGCTCTCTTTCCCGGCAGAACGAACGAAACCGTCGGACGGGTCGTCAGTACGGAACTTGCAAATCTTTACACCGTTCTGATGGATAATAATCCCGCGGTGCAGTATTCGCTAGGCAGCGGAAACTACTGCGGATATACGGAACTCGGTAATATCGACGAGTCCCTCGATTCTCTCGATATGTCGGTCTACGCATGGTATCCCACGAGCAGTCCCGTCAACGTGGAGTACGCTCTCGATACGGTGTCGAAACTCAGGACTGCGTCTTATCCTTACTCATATTCGATCGGAACGGATACCGTTTCCGTCGGAACACACCTTGTTTCCGTAAGCGTCAAATGTCTCGCGGAGAGCGAGAAATACGTCTATACGCTAAAGCGCGGAAACGACGGTGTGATCACCGTTAAAAACGCCGATCTTGACAAAGTTAAGGACGTAAAAAAGACTGATTGGTTTTACGATTACGTCGCGTACTGCATGAGTACGGGACTTCTCAACGGTGTCGGAGGCGGCAGGTTTGAACCCGAGACGAAACTCAACCGCGCGATGTTCGTTACGATCCTCGGAAGGATGGCGGGAGTCGATGCTTCAAAGTATACGAATTCACCGTTCTCCGACGTTCCCGCGGGTCAGTGGTACACTCCGTACGTCGCGTGGGCGAAGGAAACCGGAGTCGTAAACGGCGTTTCCGCGACAAAGTTCGATCCCGAGGGACTCGTTACCCGCGAGCAGATCTGCGCGATGATAATCAGGTACGCGGATGCCGGCGGTATAGTACTTCCCGAAACCGCAGGCGGAAATAAGTTTGCGGACGACTCGATCATAAGCGACTGGGCGAAAGGATCCGTTTACCGCGCTCAGGCAGCTGGGATCGTAAACGGAAAAGAAAAGAACAGATTCGATCCGCTTGCATCGGCGACGCGTGCCGAAGGAGCGACCATCTTTATGAGACTCGTCCTGATGCTCCAGGATCTTGCATAAGACCTTGCACTGCAAAAAAAGCGTGACGGTTATTTTCCGTCACGCTTTCTGTCGTTGAGAGGGAATCCGTTCTTTGATTTTCCCGACATATGAGTAAAGTTGAAACCGTCGACCATAACGTATTCTTTCAGAACGGACCCGTTTTCATAAAGAATTTTGAAGATCGCTTCACACTCGTCGGACGCTTCCTGTCTGTCCTTCGTCTGATCGGATCTTCTGCCCGCGGCGTAGATAGGGCAGCAGGTGTCGGCGAATTCGGCGATCCGCTCTTTTGCCGCTTTCGGCGTCGTCATCGGTTTTCCGCGAATGATTTTTTCACAAAGGACGACTCCGTCGTTGTCAAATCCGGTGAGGATAAGAGCGTCGCGGCTGAGGAGCGGGAGTTTTGAGGCGTAGTAGGTGCCGAGCATAAAGCGCGTAGTTATCGGCCCCGACGCTATCCCGTCTGCCGCCCCACGCAAGGCGGCGGCCCGCTGTACGGACGATCGCACCGCCGAGGGCTTTGATGACTTTTCCATGACGGAGCGGCTTTACGTCAGAACTCGACCAGTTCTCCGGTCTCGGACGATTTCATTGCGGCGTCGATGATCTTCATGACGGTCAGCGCCTCTTCGTGCTTGACGAGCATTTCGGCCTTGCCGTCGATGGTGTCGATCATGTTCTTGTAGAGCGCAGCCCAGTCCTGATTCACTTCGTATCCGTCGTCGGGGTATACGATACGTTCAAGATCTTCCTCGAGGATCTCCTGCTTACGCACGGATACGCCTTCTTTTCCGTAAACGAACGCGTCTTCGGCGACCCACTCGGACGATTTTGCCTCGCGGAGCGTGCCCTTGGCGTTGTAGATCTCGTCCATCCAGAGAATGCCCTTGTCGCCGTAAACTGCAAATCTCGGCTTCGGAACGAGGAACGTACCGGCTACCTTGACGGTAGCGCGAAGTCCGCTCTTGAACGTGATGATGACGGTCGTTCTGTCGTCGACCTCGGGATTCTTCTCGCATCTGACCGCTGCGCGGACGGAAGCGACCGGTTCCTGCACGAGGTAAACGATCTGGTCGATGAGATGAACTCCCCAGTCGAACAGGATCCCGCCGCCGTGGTCGCGGAAAGCTCTCCAGCCGAGCAGGGTACCGCCCGCGAAGTTGCTCTCGATCGATCTGAGCGTTCCGAGCCTGCCGGTTTCATAAGCGTGTTTGACGGTTAGAAAATCGACGTCGAAGCGTCTGTTCTGATGGATAAAGAGGTATTTACCCGTTTCTTTGGAAACAGCTATCATTTCCTCAAGTTCCGCCGCGTTCATCGCCGCGGGCTTTTCGCAAATGACGTGTTTTCCCGCTCTGAGCGAACGGATAGTCATATCTTTGTGGAAGTTGTTCGAGGTCGCGACGACGACGATATCGAAATCGTCGGAGGCGAGAAACTTGTCAAGATCGTCGTAGGCGGTGAGACCGCGCTCGATCGCAACGGCGCGTCTGCTCTCTCTCAGTTCGAATACTGCGGCGGGTTCAAGATCGGGGCAGACGTCTTTCCTGTCTCTTGCTACCTCATAGTGATAACCTCCGCCCATTCCTCCGAAACCGATATAACCAACTCTGTGTCCCATGTGTCTGTCCTCTCTTTCTGTTGTTTCCGTCGAAAGACGGGGATTTATGTTATTCTTCTTCTTCCTTTATGACCTTGATCCCGAGTTCCTCAAGCGCTTTTCCGTCCGCTTTGGCAGGACAGCGCGAGAGTATCTCAGAAGCGTTCTGCGCCTTCGGGAACGCGATTACGTCCCTGATGTCGGACAGACCGAGCGTCAGCGCGACGAGACGGTCCAGACCGTACGCAAGGCCTCCGTGCGGGGGAACGCCGTATTTGAACGCTTCGAGTAGGAACCCGAACTTTTCATTCGCTTCTTCTTCACTTATACCGAGCGACTTGAACATCATATTCTGCATCTCGGTCGTGTGGATACGGATCGAACCGCCGCCGAGCTCCGTTCCGTTCAGAACAATGTCGTACGCTCTCGCTCTTACGGCGCCGGGATCGGTATCAAGAAGCGGGATATCCTCTTCCATCGGCATCGTGAAGGGGTGGTGCATCGCGTAGAATCTGCCGTCCTCCTCGTTATACTCGAGAAGCGGGAATTCCGTGATCCAGAGGAAATTGAAGACTTTCGGATCGAGGATACCGAGTTTTTTCGCGACGCGAACGCGGAGCGCGCCGAGCGAGTCGAATACGACGTTGTCTTTCGCCGCGACGAAGAAGGCTATATCTCCGTCCCCGATACCGCCGCGTTCGACGATCGCCGCGATCTCGTCGTCTGTCATAAACTTTGCAAACGAAGAAGAAACTGCTCCGTCTGCGATCTTATACCATGCGAGACCTTTCGCGCCGTAAGTTTTAACGAATTCGGTCAGTGTGTCGATCTCCTTTCGCGTCATCGACGCGCCGCCTTTGACGTTGATGCCGCGGACTGATCCGCCGGCCTCGACCGTTCCGGAGAAGACGGAGAACGCACATTTTGCCGCAATATCCGAGATATTGAACAGTTCCATTCCGAAACGCGTGTCGGGCTTGTCCGAACCGTAGCGGTCCATCGCCTCGCGCCACGTCATCCTCGGGAAGGGCGTCTTGAGTTCAACGCCGAGAAACTCTTTATAAAGGAACTTGAGGAATCCCTCATTAATGGCGATGATATCGTCCTCGTCCGAGAAACTCATCTCGAGGTCGATCTGAGTGAATTCGGGCTGCCTGTCAGCTCTCAGGTCTTCGTCGCGCCAGCAGCGGGCGATCTGGAAGTATCTGTCGAATCCCGAATACATAAGCAGCTGCTTGTAGAGCTGCGGCGACTGCGGGAGAGCGTAGAACTTGCCCGGGTGTACGCGGCTCGGCACGAGATAGTCCCTCGCGCCCTCGGGCGTAGGTTTTATAAGCGTGGGCGTTTCAATGTCGATGAACCCCTGCGATTCGAAGTAGTCGCGCGCGAGCTTCGAGATCTTCGAGCGCGCGATAACGTTGCGCTGCAGCTCCGGGCGGCGAAGGTCGAGATATCTGTGTTTGAGTCTGAGCTCCTGATTCACGTTCGAGTCCTCGACGATCTCAAACGGCGGAGTCTCGGCGACCGAAAGGATCTTGAAGCGGTCGACCGCGACTTCGATCTCGCCGGTCTTCATTGAGTGATTGATCGCGCCTTCTCCGCGGGATCTGACAATACCGGAGGCGGCGAGAACGTACTCCGCTCTGACCCCGAACGCCATATTGAATATCTCTCTGTCCGTCTTTTCGTCGAACGCGAGCTGAAGGATCCCGGTCCTGTCGCGTAAGTCTATGAAGATCAGGCTGCCGAGGTCTCTCTGCCTCTGACACCAGCCCAGAACGTTTACTCTTTTGCCGATATCGGCGGCGGAGAGCTCCGTGCAGTAATGTGTTCTTTTGTCCGTCTTTTCAAAGGATGCCATTTAAGTAAAATCTCCCGTTGAACTTCAGATATTATTCTACAGGATAATTATAACAAATCTATCGGAATAAATCAATAACAATCGGGAGATTCAACTCGCGTCCGGCAGGTTTCAGCCGTTCATAATTTCAGCTTTTTGCGCAGCGCACCCTTGAGCGCGCCGCACGCCTCTTCGGGACATTTGCATTCGGAGCGAACGTCGACGAGAACCGCGTCCTTCCCGATCCGCACGATCCGGTCCCACGGAACTCTGATCCTGTTTTTCGAGAACAGCATCCCGGCTATCGTGTCGGGCGACACGATCAGAGCGCAGATACGCCCGCACGACGGGTCGATCTCAAAATCCGCGACCTGCCCGAGTCTGTTCCCGTCGCAAACGTTTATAACGTCCTTATCCCTCAATTCACAAGTCGAACACGCCATTTTATCACCTTGTTCTCTGTCGTTTCAATTTAAGTATATTCCAGCGTTCTCCGAAGGATGAAAAAAGAGAGGATCGCATGACGCGATCCTCTCCGTGTGCTCCATCGGAGAATCGAACTCCGGACACCATGATTAAAAGTCATGTGCTCTACCAGCTGAGCTAATGGGGCTCATATATCCATACCTTGCATATTATATCATCGGCTTTCCAGTTTGTCAATGAAAAAAACAAAAAATGTACCGTTTTGAAGTTTTGCCCTAAGACCGCCCGAAAATGCTATAACTTTTTTACATATTTGAGAGATTGTGCTTGACTTTGAACGCTCTGTGAGATACAATAAACTGTGTGGGGATAGACGGTATCACCGCAAAAAATACAATATATGGGGGTTAGTTATGGCACTTCCTGTTGCTATCCAGCTTTATTCTCTCAGAGACGAGATGGATAAAGACTTCAAAGGCACGCTTGAGAAAGTAAAAGAGATGGGCTACGACGGCGTCGAATTCGCCGGCCTTTACGATCACAAACCCGAAGAGATCAAAGCGATGGTCGACGAACTCGGCCTGATCCCGATCTCCGCTCACGTCACTACGGACGATTATATCTGCTGCGACGGCGGAGTCGACGAGGTCCTCGATACTTATAAAACGATCGGCTGCAAATACGTCGCTATTCCTTATCTCGTAGAGGAAAGACGTCCCGACGGTTTCAAATGGCGCGCGTCCGACAAATACGTCGGCACGTACGAACTCATGAAAGAGATCGCCGCGGGTTGCAAGAAGAGGGGAATGCAGCTTCTTTATCACAACCACGATTTCGAGTTCAAGAACAAGATCGACGGCAAGTACATGCTCGAAGTTCTCTACGATTCTTTCACACCCGAAGAACTCGCGTCGGAGCTCGATACCTGCTGGGTCAACATCGGCGGCGAGATCCCTGCCGAGTACATCAAAAAATTCAAGGACAGAGCCCCGGTCGTCCACCTCAAGGACTTTTATATGACCGGATCGCTCCCGTCCCACCTCTACGCGCTCATCGGCATAGACGAGGAAGAGAGCGAGAAAGCGGAGAGCACGTTCGAATTCCGTCCGGTCGGCCACGGCATGCAGGATATGCCCGCGATCCTCGCCTCCGCGATCGAGGCGGGCGCCGAGTGGGTCGTCGTCGAACAGGACGATCCGAGCGAAGGCACGACTCCGCTTGAATGCGCCGCGAAGAGCATCAAATACCTCAAAGAAGACCTTAAGTGGTAAAACAGTAACCTGCCGCGGAAAGCGGTCTTAATAAAAAGTATTATTGAAAGGTGGACACACACATGTCAGACGCTGTTCTCAGCCAATTCAAACAGGCGGTCGAAGAGAAGACCGAAGCCGTGACCGACAAGAAATTCAAGGTCGGTATCATCGGGACCGGTTGGATCGCCGAGTCGCACATCGAAAGCTACCTGAACCAGCCCGACGTCGAGATCGTCGCAGCTGCCGATATCATCCCCGGCAAGGCGAAAGCCAAGATGGAGAGATACGGTCTCACGAACGTTCGCTGCTATGAGTCCCATCAGGCTCTCATAGACAACGAGGAACTCGACGGAGTATCCGTCTGCACGTACAACAGACAGCATAAGGATCCCACGATCTACGCTCTTGAGAGAGACATCCCCGTCCTTCTTGAGAAGCCCTTTACCGTAACGCTTGACGAAGCCGTCGAGATCTGCCGCGCCGAGAAGAAGAGCAAAGCTTTCGTCTCCGTCGGCTTCCAGCCCAGATTCGACGAGAACATGAAGATGATCAAGAAGATCGTCGAATCAGGCGCTCTCGGCGACATCTACTACATCCAGACCGGCGGCGGAAGAAGAAGAGGTATCCCGGGCTCCACGTTCATCGAGGATAAGACCGGCGGTATCGGCGCTCTCGGCGATATCGGCTGCTACTCCCTCGACATGGTCCTCAACGCGATCGGCTATCCGAAGCCGCTCACCGTTACCGGATACGTTTCCGACTTCTTCGGCAAGAATCCGAAGTACAACGGAGAGGATGCTAAGCGCTTCTCGGTCGACGACTTCGGCGCAGCGTTCGTCCGTCTCGAAGGCGATATAATCCTCGACTTCAGAATTTCCTGGGCTATGCATCCCGACACCCCCGGCGACACGCTCATCCTCGGTAAAGAGGGCGCTCTGCGCATCCCGTCCACTGACTGCTGGAACGGCTCCGTCGGCGGCCCGATGACCCTTTACCACGACATCTGCGGCGAACAGGCCGAGACCGTCGTTCCGCTCGTCCACACCGAGGGAGGACTCTTCGACAAGAAGATCCGCTCGTTCGTAGACGCGGCTCGCCTCGGACTTCCGGCACCCGTTCCGACCTCGCAGATCCTGTACAACCAGGCGATCATCGACGGCATCAACAAGAGCGCTAAGCTCGGCCGCGAGATCGAGGTGGAGATCCCCGAGATCTGAAGATCTTAACTCATACCCCCGCGGGGCGTACGCCGAAAGGCGTGCGCCCTTTTTTTATTTTCGGAAATATTCGCACACGCATTTTGCGACTGTTTCCGACTCCGGGTTCGAGTATAATCAAAACCGGAGGTGGGGCAGCCCTATGGAAAGAGTAATTTACGCCGACGTTCTGTTTCTTATGAATTTCGGCTGCGACCTGATCACCGTCTGTCTCACCTCGCGGTTATGCAGGATAAAAACGAAACCGCTGAAAGTTGTCGCAGCCGCCGCAGTCGGTGCGCTTCTGTCTTTGCCCGTCACCCTTTTTCTCGACGGATTCACGTCGCTGATCGCCGGGGTCCCGATCGCATCGCTTACGTGCTTTGCCGCATTCGGTAAAACGTCTTTTTCCGAGCTTTTGAGACGGACTGCCGTAACGTGGTCGTCCGCGTGTCTTCTTTTCGGCGCCGCGTCGTCGGTCACTCGGTTCGTCAATTCTGTTTTCGGCGTTACGGGTCGTACCGTCGCGGCATTATCCTGCGCCGCATCGGTCCCTTTCGTTATTATTGCATCCCGTTTCAGACGTGACAGGGAAGAAAAAAGATCCGCGTATCTGAAGTTTTCCGTCTGCGGTAAAACGGTAGGCGTCCTCTGCCTGGTTGACAGCGGCGATCTTCTCCGTGAGCCGGTCTCCGGAGACCCGGTCGTAATCGTCGCTTCGCGCGCCGTGACGCAGTTACCGCGCGACGTCGTTGAGTACCTTCTGAACGGGTCGGGAGAACCGCCGCCCGGGATAGCCCCGCGCATGAGGATAATTCCCGCAAAAACGCTAATCGGAAAGGAAATGATGCGGGCGGTTAGACCGGAATGCCTTTCGGTGAACGGGACGGAACGGCGCGCATTCGTTTCCCTAAGCAACGCGGAAAAGGGGAGTTTCGGAACTTACGACGGCGTCTTGCCGCCGTCGATAACATAGTATCATTAATGTTTGAATGTGAGGTGATGGTATGAGAAGCGCGTTGAGGTTGAGACGGATCGCGGAAAAGATATTCAGAACGGTTTTCGGAGAAGACGACAGTATCCTTTACGTCGGCGGGCCCGATATTCTCCCCGCGCCTCTTTCACCCGAAGAAGAAGCGCGCGCCGTCGCGGGTATGAGGGACGATCCGGCCCTCTGCGATGAACTGATCAGTC
>JAFWPR010000096.1 GCA_017545225.1 Clostridia bacterium | reverse complement strand
CATCGTGTTCAACGAGATTTGCTACATTCTCCAAAAAGATGACAGACGGCTTTTTCTTTTCAACTATACGCGCAATTTCAAAAAATAAATTCCCTCGTGGATCTTTGAATCCTTTTTGTTTTCCCATTATCGAAAACGGTTGACAAGGAAACCCAGCAACCAAAACATCAAAATTTGGAATTTGATCTGCTTCAATTTTTCTTATGTCTTTTTCGACCAAATGCTCGTCGCCGAAATTGAGTCTGTAAGTTGTTGCAGCATCTTTATCAAATTCATTTGCCCAAATCACATGGAAACCAGCTTGCTGAAAGCCTAGATCGATTCCTCCGATTCCGGAGAATAAGCTGCATACTTTTAAGGCATCATTACACTCGCTCATAAGTTCATAAGTAAAAATCATATTGAACCAAATGTCCTTAATCCTCGAATTTATATGAACCCTTAAAAACAGATTGATGATGAAAATCCAAATACTTTATTCTGTTCTCATCCATAGGTAAGGCTTTTATAAATGTATCGTTTTGAATTCCGATCTGCTTCCAAGTGTAGGGTGAAATAAACTCGGACAAAATGACATGCCTGTTTGATGTAACCGTAATAAATCCGCGATCAAAAAGCTTGTCAAATAGAGGGGAAAGCATATACCCATTGTACGGATCGCTTTTTTCCTCGTCATTTGAAGCAGCCCAAGGTTTAATATGACTTGCAATCAATAACCTTTCATCGGAAATCATCGTAAACGGACAATACCGACATTGCTCGAGCAATTGTTCTCTGTATTTTCCCTGCCCGTCTCTTGCTTTGGAAATCTCTTTTCTTTTTTCTTCTTCTTTTTTGGTTTGAGCAACAGGCGTCCGAAGTTCGCCGTCCTTTTTCTTCCCATAGTGAAAAACAAGCGGTCCGTTTTGCTTTTCCCAAATTGCATCAAAATCAACAAACAGTTTCCAATAAAACAAGGGATTGGCTTTGTCGCCGACTTTTTCAACATAGACATAACTAACCAAAGGCAAAGCAAGCTCTCGCAAAACCCGATAAGCTCTGTCGGTGGAATTCACATATCCTCTCGGACCTTCAATCTGATCTTGATCATTCACTTGAAAGAAGATAACATCTTCCAAATCATTGACCATGCTATAACGTTCTTTCCAAAGCTGCGGCAATTTGTCTTTTCTTGCGTATTCCTGAGATGGTTCAAAATACTCATTTCGGATTGCAAGAAGATATGCTATCAAATCGGTTTTGAGCATGAAGCATTTGGCACTGAAGCCTTGCGGCCCGTAAAAATCATACATGTCATTTTTTGATGAGATGTAGAATTTTGCTTCTCCGTGTCCATGACCGAGTTTATTACTGCCTACCACCACGCAATCGGGGACTGTCATCATTGAAGGAAAGACAGAAATAGTCGGATAGTTTTCGCCGTTAATCTTCATCTGCATACCTCTCAATATCTAATTTTTTCAAAATAGCGATAAGCACATCAACAACAATACTGTTTCCCGCCTGCTGATACATGGCTGTGTCAGCAACAACGATCTTAAAATCATCGCTGAAACCCATCAACCTCAAGCATTCCCTCGGAGTCAGTTTTCTCAATCGACCTTGTGTTGTGACATAATTGTCAACTCCGGCACGATGCATTTTATGCATCGTTGTCAGCAACGGACGGGCAATATCCAAATCAATTGCAGGTCTGCTGTAAAAATTTTTGGTTCCGGTTGCAAGAACATATTTTCTGACTTTTTCGGAAAGGAAGTATTTTTCCAAATCCGGAATGTTGTGTTTTTCCGCGTCTTCTTCGGACTGGAACACAAAATCACCGTGCCAATTAAATTGCTGGTTTTTCTTTTGGCACAACTGAACATCGCCGTCAATCTGTGTGAAACTCTTGGCTAAATTCTTTTCTTTGGTAACGAATTCAACCCCTTTTTTCGGCAAGAAGTACCCTCCCGGAGCACTATCAATCAAAAAATCGCTCATTTTTTTCTCCAATGGAATGGGATCCGGGAAACGGAAATCTTCTTGCGGTGCTATATCATTTCTGAAACCGACAACAAATAAACGCTCACGGTTTTGCGGGATTCCGTAGTCCTTTGCATTCAGTACCGCGAAGAAATACCGATATCCCAATTCACGGAACACTTCCTGCATCTTTTCCCATGTCTTTCCGTTGTCATTGGTGAGTACCGCTTTTACGTTTTCATAAATAAATATTTTGGGTTCAATTTCTTTAATCAGACGGGCATACTCATAAAACAGTGTTCCTCTTGTATCCTCTAAACCTCTTTGTTTGCCAACAAGAGAAAAACTCTGACAGGGACTTCCGCCGACGAAAAGATCGACTTGTCTGTAATACTGCTTACCATTTAAAAATGCAACATTCCAATGAAAGTTATCTTCCGATACAGAATAATTCGCCATGTAAGATTGTTTAACTTTATTTCGGCTTTCCAATCCCCGATAAAGGTTATCAACATATTTTTTTCGTGCGGCCCAATCTTCTCCTAAATCATCCAGTTCCTTTTGGACACGAAGATAATTGATTTTTTCGTGTAATTGGCTGGTTCTTTGAGATAAATCTTGTACTTTGCGAATGATCTTTTTTCCATTTGTGCCTTCAAGATAATCATAAAGCTGCTTGATGTCATTACTTATTAATCGCCACTCAATTCCATCTGAACTCGAAAAATCGTGATCACGACCGAGAAGGTCTAAAGAATTATCCTTTTTGAAGTCATTCGTAATTTCCAAAATAACTTGAAATGCCTTGAGTTTACGTTGCTCTTTTGATCCTTGAGACAGTGTTTTCAAAAACAATTTGTATTCATTAAGACGCGCCTTTTTCAGAGATTCCATTTTAAGAATTCGCAATAAAACGCTTTCAACCGAAATCGGACAAAAATCAAGAGACCCCAATGTTTTGAGAATTTGATCGAATTTGTGCTGCATCTCCTGAAACATTTCAAATAGCTGTTGCTTATAAAGGTCATCTACTGCTTCATCAATTTGCAAATCATTTATTGTTTTTGCCAAAAGGTCGGTTTCTGCTTTGATGTCATCGATATTCATACCGATTTCTTTGCTGAGAATGTCAATATCACCGTTATCACAGGCAAATACAATTCTATGATCAATATTCATTCTGTCCAAAGCGTGTTCAATGGCTCCGATTCCACTGAAAACTGTTGCCAATTTAATCATTATTCTTTACCGCCCTTTCTATACTGTCGGCGCATTCTTTGAGATTTGATTTAATCTCTTTACCCCAAAAACGGATGACAGCCCATCCTTCCGATTTAAGCTTTTCATTGACTTCAATATCGCGTTGAATGTTTCGCTCTATCTTGGGAATCCAAAATTCTTGATGTGATTTGAAATCTTTCTTTCGATTCTCCCAATCAAAGCCGTGCCAAAACTCGCTGTCAACAAATACGGCCACTTTTTTGCCGATAAAAGCAATATCGGGATGTCCGTAAATGGATTTAACGTTTTTTCTGTAACGTAATCCGCGATTCCATAATTCAGTTCTCAACAACAATTCAATTTTGGAATCTTTGTTTTTTACCGCCTGCATGTTTTTGCGGCGCTGTTCGGGAGTGTGTTTATCCATGGTATCAAATCCCCTTAAACAACTCGCTGAGGGAAACGCCGAGACCGTCGGCGATTCTTTTGATATTTACTATGGATATGTTGCGTTTCCCGGATTCTACGGAAGCGAAATAACTACGGTCCATATCTATTTGCAGAGCAAATTTTTCCTGAGAAAGCCCGGTTTTATCTTTCCTGAGTTCTTGAATACGCTTTCCCAATTCTTCTGTGATCATATGACCTCCGACACGTTTCTACAATTATCCATTTTCATTGTAATAGTCCGCGGATTATGAGTCAACGGGATATAAGCAACACAAAGGCGTTTTTCACCTTGTAAAAGGAAAAGCGAAACCGTGTTCGATTTCGCTTATGACGTATTCCGTTTTCGTTATCCGTTCTTCTCTTGATAATAAACCTCTATCGCTTCCGAAACAAACTCTGCCGTGCCGGGGCCGCCGGCTTTATCTATGTTTTCCTTAAAACGCCAGTCGGCGGAGTACATTTTTCCGAGGCCGGAGAAGATCTCGTCGGTGCAGTTATAGAAATGACGGGTGATATACTCCTGCAAACCGGCGATCTGCGCCCGGACTTCGGGATCCCTCGGTGAGCGGTCTTTCAGTTCGCCGATCCGGGTGAAGATGTCCGTGAGCCCTTTCAGGGCATCTTCCCTCTCTTCGGGTGAAGTGCGCGCCGTTTTACTTTCGTATTCTTTCCACGCTTCCGTGCCGCCCCATCGCCGTTTCGCCTCTTCGGTATAGCGATCCGGCGCGTCTGTTGTCGGGTTGTTTTTCATAGTCTGATCCCCCACGATATTTGTCTCAATTATACCCCACTCCCGGCTGATAATCAAGTCCGGTCCCGACGGGTCGGAAACGTATCAACCGATAATCCTTGATTTCCCCTTCATATTGTGATATCCTTATTCCGTAGAGTCCGCGAAGAAACGGGCGGGAGCCCGGGAACGGAGGATAATTATGGGATTTCTTGACAAGTTGATAAAAAATACAGTTAAGCAGGTCACGAACGAAGCCGAGAGAGACGCGCGAAACGCGGCGAATCAGGCGGTCGGGAACGCGGTGAACGACGCGATAAACGGCCTGTTCGGAACGAACAGATCCGCGGGAACGGCGAATACCGCTCCGACGGGGTCGGGTCAGTCGTTTTCCGCGCCGTCCGCGGCGCCGGCGTACGCCGAGGAGACGGTCGATCCGATGTATTTCGACGACGGGCGGCCCGTCGCGGCGAAGCTGCGCGAGGTGCTCGCGTCCGATTTCGCCGCCTTCACCGTTCGCGAGAACGTATCGCCGACGGAGATCGGCGGGACGGGCAAGTTCCTGAACTACACCTACGGCGTCTATTCGGGCGGCACGCCGCGCCTCTTCATCGTCGTCGGCGGCAAGTCGGAATTCGGCAGACGCACGTACCGATGGTCGAAACAGCAGGCCGCGGCGGCTGGCGTTCCGCTCATAAACTTCTGGGTCGCCGAGCCGAACAGCGTGCCGTACATAACGCAGCGTCTGCACAAATACCTCGGGTAATACCTGAAGCGATCAGTTTTCAGCCGACAAAGAAGAAAGGGAAACGCGATCTTTCGCGCCTGCGAAGGACGAAGCGCCGCCTAACTTGTGCCTTGCAGGCGGCCTGACGGCGTTCAGTCTTGTATCATGGCATACCTATGCCATTTCAAAACGTTTTCCCTTTCTTCTTTTGTTTTTTATTATGGGAATTCTTGACAAACTCTCCGATCCCGCCGTTTGGCGGCGATTCAGGGAGTATAAAACGGAACACGGCCATATCTCGGACCGGGATCTCGGCCGGCTCGACGCATATATCGCAGAGGAAAAGTACCTTTCCGTCACGGAGCGGATCTCAAAGCCTGATCACGGCTTTTCCCTGCCCTCGCGCCGCGTCATAAACAAAATCGGAAGCTCGAAAAAGCGGATCGTTTACACGTTCCCCGCGGACGAGGTCCCGGTCCTGAAGCTGCTCTCATATCTTCTTTACCGGTACGACGGGTATCTTTCCCCGTCGTGCTACTCGTTCAGGAGAAATCTCTCCGCGAAGGACGCGCTTGACGGCATCGTCCGCGGCGCGGATCCGGGGCGGTCGTACGTTCTCAAAGCGGACGTCCACGACTATTTCAACTCGATCCCGGCGGACCGGCTCGTTCAGATCTTCAGCGACGTTATCCGCGACGATCCCGAAATGCTCGCGTTCCTGACCGATTTCTTCAAGGCGGGCCTCGCGTGGGACGGCGACCGGCTCGTTCACGGGAACCGCGGAGCGATGGCGGGAGTGCCGCTGTCGGCTTTTTCGGCAAACGTCTATTTAACGTCGCTCGACCGTCTTTTCGACGGGATGGGAGTTTCTTACTTCCGCTATTCCGACGATATTCTGATCTTCGCCCCGAGCGTGGAGTCGCTTGAAGAGTATCGGCATATCCTGACCGATCATCTGACCGAAAAGGGGCTGTCGCTCAACCCGGACAAGGTGACGGTCACGGGGCCCGGGGAGCCGTGGGAGTTTCTCGGCTTCAAGTACGCGGACGGGCGGTTCGACCTCTCCGACGCCGCGGTGAAGAAGATGAAGGACAAGATGAGGCGCAAATGCCGCGCGCTGTACCGCTGGCGGACGAGGAAGGACGTCGATTTCGACCGCGCGGCGAAGGTCGTCATCCGCATCTTCAACCGGAAGTTCTATGACGACGGGGAGGAGCGCGATTTCAACTGGAGCCGCTGGTTCTTTCCCGTCCTCACGACGGACAGGGGCCTGCGCGAGCTGGACCGGTATTTCGCGGAATGCCTGCGGTATATAAAAAGCGGGCGGCACTACAAGGGAAACTACTCGGTCACGTACGAAAAACTGAAATCGCTCGGGTACAGATCGCTCGTCAACGAATATTATAAGTTTAAGAAACACGATTAAGAAAGGCATTTTTGATTTGACTGTCTTGCGCCGTATTTGGGGATTCATAAAAAAAGAGCCGATGCTTCCCGTCGCCGTCCTTGCGGCGGTGATCTCGCTCTTCATAACGCCGCCGTCGGCGCGGCTGCTCGCCGATATCGACTGGCGGACTCTGGCGACGCTCTTTCTGATGCTGACCGTGCTCGAGGGCTTCAAAAAAGAGGACGTTTTCGTCCCGCTGCTCCGCATGACGGCGCGGATGAAGTCGCCCGCCGCGCTCGGCCTTTTTCTCGTCTTCTCCGTCTTTTTCTCGTCGATGTTCGTGACGAACGACGTGTCGCTGATCATCTTCGTGCCGATAACGATCATCCTTTTCAGAGCGGGAGGCAAGGAGAAATTCATTCTTCCGCTTCTCGCGCTCGAGAATATCGCGGCGGTGAGGGGATCGATGCTCACGCCGTTCGGGAGCCCGCAGAACCTGTATATTTTCGGCAGGTCGGGCGTCAGCGCGGGGCGGTTTATCCTCTATATGCTCCCGCTGTGCGCGATCTCCGGCGCGCTTCTCGTTCTTTTCGTTCTGTTCGTTTTCCGGCGCGATCTGCGCTCGAAGTCTGAGATCCCCGCGGGGACGTTCCCCGAGCGGCTGCCGAAGGAGCGGACGCCGCACAGAATAACGTATCTATGCCTTTTCGCGGTCGTGATCTTCATGATCGTGAGCCGGACCGCGTGGTGGCCGTATATCACGGCGGCGGTCGCGGCCGTTATACTGATCTTCGACCGGCGGGTGCTGCTCAGGTGCGACTACGTTCTGCTCGTGACGTTCTTCTGCTTTTTCGTCTTCTCGTCGTCGATCGCGGCGAACGGGACGATCGCGGGATTTCTGTCGCGCGTCGTCGCGGGGAACGAGTACGTCGTGAGCATCGCGGTCAGTCAGGTGATCTCGAACGTGCCCGCGGCGATCGTTCTGTTCCCGTTTGCGGAAAACAGGGGCGCGCTGCTCTACGGGCTCGATTCCGCGGGGCTGGTGACGCTGATCGGGTCGCTGGCATCGGTGATAAATTACCGGCTGTACGTGAGGGAGTACCCGGGGCGGGGGAAGAAGTTCATAAAGGTCTTCACGGCGATTTCGATAATATTCTTCCTGCTCGTGGCGATACCGGGGTATTTTATAAGCAGGACGGGGTTATAGCCGAGCGTCCGTACGGACGGTTCGGCTAATGATGTGTTCCGCTGACGCGGAACATGATGCGCCCTTCGGGTATGATGTACGGCTTCGCCGTATGATGCGCGCTTCGCGCATGAGCGGAACACATCGCATCATTTGTGACCCGGAGGGTCACAGCATCATTTTTGCCAACAGGCAAAAGCATCATTTGCTCGCAGGGCAAACATCATTTGAAAAGACGGTTCGCGGAACCGTCTTTTATTATTTGAGAGATGAGATGAGGTTAGCCGCTTTGACGCCGGCGAGGGCGGCGTTGGGAAGGCCGCCGGGAGCGCGCTGCCACTGCGTCGCGAGAACGACGTTGTCGAGCCCCCTGACTTTGCCGTTCATGAACGACGGGACCGTTTTCGACGAGAACGCGAACGCCATATACGTCCCCGCCTCGGACGCGGTAAAGCCGTTGTACGTGGCGGGCGTCCAGACGTCGAGCCGCTCGAGCGACGGCGACAGTTCCGGGAAGCGCGAGGCGACGACCTTTTCCATCCGCTCGCCGATCCTCCGTTTTTCCTCCGCGTATTTCACGGGATCGCGGCCGAGCGCGACGAAGCGCTCGCTCTCGTCCTCGTCGCAGAAGAACATCGTCTGGATGATCCCCCGCCCCGCCGGGGCGAAGCTTTTCTCGCGGGAGTACTCGCGCAGGACGACCGTTTTCGCCTTCATCCCGCCGCGGCGCTCCTCGGGAAGATCGAGGATCAGGTCGCCCCTGAACGGGGCGCGTCCCTCGAACGAGAACGCGGCGTGACAGGACGAAAACCTGAAATACGAGGGCGACTCGAACCGGCGTTTCAGAGCGGCGGGCATATACTCCCCGCCGATCATTTTCCCGAACACGGCGGCGGGATCGCACGCGGGAACGACGTAATCGGCGCGGATCTCGCGCCCGTCCTTCATCACGACGGAGACTGCGCGGCGGCCGCGCGTCTTTATTTCTGCCGCTTCTGCGCCCGTGAAAAGCCGCCCGCCGAGCGAGGTGAACCGCGCCGCCATCCGCCTCGCCATATCGCGGGAGGAGCCGCGCGGCAGACCCCCGTTTTTCGACGTGAACGCGGCGAAGACGAAGATCACCCCGAGCGCGCCGAACCGCTCCGTCAGGAATTCGCCGATGAAACCCCGAAGGAGCGGATCGCGGAAGCGCGCCGCCGCCTCGCCCGCGGTCATGAAATAGTACGGCGCGAGCGCGGGACAGCGTATGATACCGCGGTGAAGAGCGCACTTTTTGCCGTCGTCCTTCGGGTCGACTCCGCAGAGCGACGAGGCGGCGCGGACGGCGCGGATGAATCGGTCCGTCTCCTTCTCGTCGGCGGGAGAGAGAGAAAGCATGCGGCGGCGGAGCCGCTCGGAGTCTGAATAGAGCGAGACGCTTCTGCCGTCCTTTTCGTACGTGTAGAGCGTTTCGGGATACCGGATCCCGCGCCGGTCGATCGCGCCGAGCGTCTCCCACATTTCGTAAGTCTTCGTGAGGGGATTGGTGCCGGTGAGCCAGTGGATGCAGTTGTCGACGTGGTACCCGCCGCGGTCCCATCCGGTGAGATTGCCGCCGGGCGCCGTGTGCTTTTCGAGGATAACGGCGTCGTCGCCGTTGAGACGCGCGGTGATGCCCGCGGAGAGGCCCGCGACACCCGAGCCGATGATGACGATTTTGGACATAAGAATACCCCCCCAGAGTCTTTTTTATGATTATTGACCCGGGGGGTTTTTGATATTCAGTTTTATTTATGCTTTCGCAGGCTTTTCAGTATGCGGTGCAGACCGCGGAGGCGTTTGCCGTTGAGGAGCGTGACGATGCCGTCGACGGTGTCGCGGTTGAAGCGCGGGTGAGCCATCGTCAGAGCGCGGAGCGGCGAGCCGTACACGAGCGTTCTCGTGCGATCGGCGTCGATCGGGCTCATCTTTTTCATCTTCCCGTCCGCGATGCGGAGGAACAGTCTGCCGAGAAATCTCGTCCTTATATCCTCGACGGGGCTGTCCGGGGTGATGACGACTTTCCCGCCGCTCTCGATCTCGCGCCTTCTCACGCGTTCTTCGACGTCGTACCCCTCGGGCTCGGGCTCGATTCCTTCGAGTTCGAGCGCGCCGCAGATCTCGAGCCCCGTGCCGGGCATGCCGAGAAAGACGGTGTATTCTCCCTTTTCGACCTGCCATCCGTGCGTTTTCACGTCGTAATACGCGAACGCCTCGCGCGGGAGAGAAAACTCAAGTTCCGCGCTTTCGCCGGGAGCGAGAGAGACCTTTTTGAAGTCCCTCAGTTCGCGGACGGGGCGCATGATCCTCGATTTTTCGAGGCCGACCCAGACTCCTACCGTCTCGGACCCGGGGACGTTACCCGTATTCGTCACGCGGCACTTTGCGACGGCGGGGACGCCGTCTTCGAGTTTGAGGTCCGAGATCGAAAACCGGGTATACGAGAGGCCGTAACCGAACGGGAAGCGCACTTCCCTGCCCGCCGCGTCGTAATAGCGGTAGCCGGTGAAGATACCCTCGGGATGCTCGACGCGTTTCATCGAAACGTTGAAATTGTCATACGACGGATCGTCTTCCGTCCTCATCGGCCACGTTTCGGCGAGACGGCCGGACGGGTTCGCGCGTCCGGTGAGCAGATCGGCGCACGCCGCGCCGCCGCGGCACCCGGAGAGATACGTCAGGAGCAGAGCGCTCACGCGTTCGATCCACGGAGTGAGAACGGGCGCGCCGCACTGCAGAACGACCGTGACGTCGGCTCCCGCGTCGGCGAGCGCCTCGATAAGCGCGTCGTGAGACGCGGGCATCGAGAGGTCGACCCTGTCGTAGCCCTCCGACTCGTATTCGTCGGGAAGGCCCGCGACGACTACGACGCGGTCCGCGTTTGCCGAAAGCGCGACCGCCTCGTCGCGGAGGATCTTATCGTCTTTTTTTCCGTCGAGTGAATAACCCGGCGCGTAAAGCATATCGGGGTAGGTTTTTTTCAGTTCTTCGTATATCGAATCGAGCGACACGGGATCGATACGGCTGCTGCCGGAGCCCTGATATCGCGGAGATTTTGCGAGTTCTCCGACGAGGAGGATCTTTTTGTCCTTGCCGAGCGGGAGAGAACCCGAATTCTTGAGCAGAACGGCGGACTCCGCAGACGCGCGGCGCGCGAGCTCAAGATGCGCGCCGAGATCGAAGAGCTTGCCGAATTCCGGCTTCTGCGCCCTTTTGATGAACCGTTTTACGTTTTCGACGCGTTTTTTAATCTTCTCGCCGTGCTCGCCGCCCGCTTCGAGCGCGCGGCGCAGGCGTTCGGTGCTCGCCCTGTCGGGCCCGGGCATTTCGACGTCGAGACCGGCGACGGCGGATTTTACCGGGTCGCTGACCGCGCCCCAGTCGGAGAGAAACACGCCGTCGAAGCCCCATTTTTCGCGGGCGACTCCGTTCATGAGCCACTCGTTCTCAGAGCAGTATACGCCGCCGAGCTTGTTGTACGCGGTCATCATCGCGGCGGGGCGCGCCTTTTTGACGACGGTCTCGAACTGGCGCAGGTAGATCTCGAAAAGCGCCCTCTCGTCGACGACGGAATCGGCGACCATCCTTCCCCACTCGCGCGAGTTGGCGGCGAAATGCTTCACGCACGCGCCGACTCCGCGGGACTGGATCCCTCTGACCATTGCCGCCGCGAGTTCGCCCGTGAGGACGGGGTCCTCCGAAAAATATTCGAAATTGCGTCCGCACCGCGGACTTCTCTTGTGGTTGACGCCGGGCCCGAGAAGGACGGAGATCCCCTCCGAGATACACTCGTCGCCGAGCGCCTCGCCGACTTCGTAGAGAAGTTCTTTGTCGAACGAGCAGGCGAGCGCGGACGCGGTGGGATAACAAACGGCGGGCTTTGAGGGCAGCCCGCCCAAAAAGTCCGCGTCTTTTTCCTGTTTTCTCAAACCGTGGGGTCCGTCGGACACCATTACGGGTCCGACGAACCAATATCCCTCTCCCGTGAGGAGAGCGACGTCTTTTTTATCCATGGTCTTCTCCCGTCAAAAGTCGAGTTTTGAGAGTTCGTCTTCGTTTTTCTTCGGTTCCTTGAGCATGACGATCTTCGCGCCGGGGAACGCGTTTTTCAGGCGTTCCTCCGCTTTGGGAGCCGAGCCGCCGCCCGACGTGAGGACGAAAGCGACCTCTTTGCCCGCGAGATCGACCTTGTCGAGCACGGTATTGATCGCGGGTGTGATCCGTCCGTTCCAGATCGGAGAGCCGATCACGACTTTGTCGTATCCCGAAACGTCTGAGTTGAATCCGTCGAGCTTCGCCCGGTTTTGGATACCGGCGAGGAAGCCGCCCTTCATCATCGCGAAGAAGAAACCCTTGGGCATCGGCTTTGCGAGTTTGACGGGGCGGACGTCGATTCCCTTTTCCGCCAGTTTCGACGCTACGAGGTCTTCGTTGCCGGTGAGGGAGTAATAAATGAAAACGGTACTCATAATTACGTCTCCTTTAATATCCGTTATTCTTGTTCCAACGTCTTCCGTGGTGAAGAAACCGATATTATTTTTCGGAGGCATCAAGGGATGCCTCCCTACGGGTGTACGAAATGAAGATGACGAATAATTTATGCGAGACGGTCGATGAAATACGGGAGTACGGACTCGAATTTGACACCGTACCAGTGGTCGGGATCGCCGACCGTGTTCTCGATGCACTTCAGAGTGTAATCCGCTGCGATCGAAGCGGCGTCGAACGCGCTCTTGCCCCGGGTCAGCGCGCCGACGAACGCGGACGCGTAAACGTCGCCCGTTCCGTGGCTGCCCTTCGGGTTGCGCCTGTGCTCGTAGTACTCGGGCGTGTCTCCCTCGAGGACCATGACGCCCGTTTTGTCCTCGGCGAAGCCGACTCCGGTTAGGATCACCGTCTTCGCGCCGACCGCGCGCAGAGCGGTGAGCAGCCCGTCGATATACGCTCTGTCGTACGTTTCGCGGTATTCGACGCCCGTGATGAAGCACGCTTCGGTGATGTTCGGGAGGATGATGTCCGCCTCGGCGCAGAGAGACTTCATCTCTTCGGCGAAAGCGAGGTCGAATCCGGGATAGAGCTTGCCGTTGTCCGCCATCGCCGGGTCGACGATCCGGACGCCGCCTTCGGCGAGAAGGTCGCGGAAGATCTGTTTGACGTACACGATCTGACGCGCGCTGCCGAGGTAGCCGGTGTAGACGGCGTCGAATCTGATCCCTTCGCTCTTCCAATGCGCGGCGATCGCGGGCATGTCGTCAGTCAGGTCGCGGAAAGTGTAGCCCTTGAAGCCTGCGGTATGGGTGGAAAGGACGGCGGACGGGAGGATCGCGGTCTCGATCCCCGCTGCGGAAAGTATCGGGAGAGCGACTGTCAGCGAGCACTGACCGACGCACGATATATCTTGAATAGTCAGTATTCTTTTGTCTTTTGCCATGGGTTTGCCTCCGGTTCTCGCGATAAGAGTATATCGCTTTATTTAGTATATTATAATAAAACGGGCGGCAATCTTTGTCAACAAAAAAGAGCGTTATTCAAAAAATGTTTACACTCTGCGGCGCGCAGCGCGCGTTTTTTTCTCACGGACTTGAACAAATCGGCTTTTTTTGATATAATGACAAGAGTATTATTCTATGAGGTGAAACAAATGAAAAAAATCATCGCACTTATTTTAGCGGCGCTTCTTCTGGCGGCGCTCGTCATTCCGGTCCTTGCGGAAGAAGGTTCGGCGGCGGACACCGAAGCCGCGGCGGTCGTCGGCGTGGGCGAAGCAGACGACGAGGACGGCCTTGACGCCGAGAAGGCGGAAGGCGAAGACGCCGGGGCGGAGGGCGAAGTCCTCACGACCGGCGAGGTCGTCACGACCGGTGAAGAAGACGGCGAGTCCGAAGAAGAAGGCGAGTCTCCCACGGCGAACATGTACGAAGGTACGGTCATCTCCGCGGAGGGCGCTCCCGATTACGTCGTGAAGTCGGACGACTACTACATGAACTACGACTTCGGTTCCGTATTCGACGAGAACGGTCATTTCAAGGATATCAGCGCGCTCGAATACGTTGAACTCAAGAATTATGAAAATCTCTCCGTTCCGGAATCCGCGATCGACGCGAAAGTCGACGAGCAGATCAAAGGCCTTCTCGAAAGCTACGCCGCCCCCGAGCACCTGACCGAGGGGACCGTCAAGGACGGCGACACGCTCAACATCGACTACGTCGGCTACGTGGACGGCGAGACGTTCGAAGGCGGTTCGACCGACGGCGCCGGTACGACCGTCACGATCGGCGTTACCAGTTATATCGAGGGCTTCCTTGAACAGGTCGTCGGCCACAGCGTCGGAGAGACGTTCGATATCGACGTGACGTTCCCGGACGATTATTCCAACGAGGAACTCGCGGGCAAGCCCGCAACGTTCACCGTCACGGTAAACTATATCGAGGGCGAGAAAGTTACCCCCGAACTCACCGATGAATTCGTAGCTGAAAATATCACCGCTCAGGCGGAGGATATCAAGACCGCGCAGGACCTGATCGATTATTTCAAGGAAAACGAAGGCATAAAGCAGGAGCTCATCATAGAACAGCTTATCGCGAACAACGGAGTCCGCGAGATCCCGGAAGCGGCTTACAATTTTGCCGTCGATCTGGCGATCATTCCGTATGCGAGCTACGCAAAGCAGTACGGTGTCGACCTCGGATCGTTACTCTCCGTTTACGGCATATCGCTCGAGGAAATGCTCGCCGACTACGCCGAGGATAACCTGAAAGTCGCGAAGAGGATGCTCATCGTTCAGGCGATCGACGAGTCGCGCGGCGATATCTCGATCACCGAGGACGATATGAAAGCGTTCGCTACGGAGAATTTCGGCTCCGAGGATTACAGCGAAGCCGCAGACACCTACGGCATCGGTCTTCTTAAGATGTACGTCCTTCAGGACGTCGTTATGGATCACGTAGCCGAGCACACCGCGTACGGCGTCCCGGATAACAGCGGGTTCGGCACGAAGTCGATAATCATCACCGCGTGCGTCCTCGGAGGAGCCGTTCTCGTCATCGCTCTGATCCTGATAATCAAGGGCGCGACAAAGAAGAAAGAGGGTATCGGCGCGGCGGACGCGGCGGTCAACGGCGCGGACGAGGCAGGCGCGGACGAGAGCGAGACGTCCGGAATGATCGACGTCGGCGAACTGCTCGGAGTCGAGAAAGCGGAAGATGCGGCTGAGGAAGCGGCCGAGGAGACATCCGAAGAAGTTGAGGACGCCGCTGAAGAAGCAGTCGAAGAAACCGCGAAAAAAGCCGAAGAGACCGTCGCGCTTTTCGAGTCAGGCGCAGAAGGGGCTGCTGAATCGGCTGACGAGACCGTCGCGCTTTTCGCCCCCGGCTCCGCGGAAGCCGCCGAAACGGTTGAAGATACAGTTGAAGACTCCGCGGAAACCGTTGAGGAAACGGCAGAGGACGCCGTCGAAGCCGCAGAGGACGCGGTCGAAGAAACGACGGAAGAATGATCCGAAGACGATAAAAGGCGGCGGCCCGTATGGGTCGCCGCCTTTTTCTTTATCAGTCCGTATGGTGTTTCCGGTAATATTCTGCTATGCTCAGATCTCCGAGCGAACCGACAAGTTTTTCCGAGGGCTCCGCCGTGATTTTCCCGTCTTCGAGGTAAAAACCCGTCGTGTTGACGATCGGACATTCTTTCATGAAATCAGTCGTAAACTGCATGTAGGCGGGACCGCCTCCGAGTCCGCACTCTTCGAAAAGCACGTTCATCAGGAAGCACGCGCTGATTGCGGGGCCCCTGCCCTTCGGATCGACGCCGAGCGCGTCCTTCGCCGCGTCGTTCGCCCAGATCAGATATTCGGTCGAGAAGTAGTTGTAGAAGCCCTGCTCTTCCGACACGTCGAGGTCGACGCCGAGTTCGATATACGCGCTGTTGCCGTTGCCGAGCCACGGGTTGTGGTCGCCGTAGAGCACGACGACGACCGGATCGGGATCGTCTCGCAGCTCGTCGATGAACCAAGAGATCCGCTCGGACGTGTCGGCGATAGAACCGAAATAGTTGTTGAGGATCATACGAGTCGAGTCGGTGTAGCCCTCTCCCTCCCAGAAGCCGTCACCCCATGCGAAGAGATTGTCGTCCGCGTACGGGCCGTGACCCTGATAGGTGACCGAGAAATTGAAATACGGAACGGACTTGTCGCGGCTCCGGTACAACTCGAGGATATCCGGGATCATCACGTCGTCCAGACCGATATCCTTGCCGGTCATCTCACGGTATCTGTTCTCGGAGAACCAGTATTCGTCGAATCCGATGTAGGAGTTTATGTTCTTTCTGTTGTAGAACCAGTCGTACGACGCGTGCGCGCCCTCCGTGAAGTAACCCTGCGAGGAGAAATAGCGGACGTAGCTGCCAACCGGCGCTCTGAAGTTGTCGAGCGAGGACAGGCCGGTCAGGAAGCAGCGCTCCGTGTCGATCGTGCCTCCCGCGAAGATGTTCGTGACGAGCGTGCCGGTCAGGCTCTCCTTTTCGAGTTCGCGCCACTTGTCGTAAACCTTTTCGTCGATGCCCTCCACGCCGAACCGTTCGAAGTCGGAGAACGCCTCGAGCTGGATGCCGATGATATTCACCTTTTTGTCATCCGGGATATCCTCGCTCTCATACGGCGAGAGGATCTCTGCGGCGCGGGCGTCGGAATAACCCGCGGGTCTCTGCGGGATCGCGTCGGGAACGCTGTGGATGAACGGATAGACGAAACCGCGCGTTATCTGCTTCTGCGTGTCGGACCAGGGGCTGGCGCCCGGATAGTCGAAGTTCTCGAGGGAGTCGAACGTACCCTTGTCAAGGCACCAGACCGTGACGGGCCACGCCGCGAGAAGAGCGGCGACGATACCGATCGTCCTGAATCTGAAGCGTATGAGGCCGCGAACGAAAAACGCGAGAAAAAGCGTCGAGAGCAGAACGAACGCGAAGGCGGCGATCACCCTGACGCCGACCGTTATCTCGTAGTTGCCGGAGACCTTGAGTCCCGTCGTTATCGCGGGGATGTCGGCGGCGATGAACGGGTCGTCGCGGAAGCGGAGCTTGTAGTAGTCCCCGACGGACGCCGCGACGACGATACCCGAAACGACGAGGTGCGCGATCCACGATCTGCCCGTGATGAAGTACAGAAGGTACGTGAGAACGAGGATCGGAAGGATATTCAGCACGGCGATCAGCGGGACGTTGAAGTAACCCCTGAAAATATCGGAAGGATAGTTCCCGTACGCGAGCATGAGGGAAACGACGCCGGTCGCGACGGACGCCGCCGTTATACAAAGGAAATTCCATATCCAGAAGAGGACGGGTTTCTTATCGGGCGTTTTGCGGAACAGGAAAAAGGAGAAAAGACCCCTCTTTTCCGCCTTTTCTTTTCTCATTATACCCTACCTCCGCGTTCTTTTTTCGACCATATTATACTCTATTCCGTCCGAAATGACAAGTCCCCGGGTTGACAACCGCCGTCCCGGATGGTACAATTTCTGTGATCCCTGCAAACGACGCCGACGGAGGTCGAAACTTGAAAGAGGAAATCAAAGAAATACTCCATTCAGATAAAAAGTTCAAAGACAAACTCAAGGATCTTCTCAAATACGCGGAAAGCGGAAAACTCGCGCCGTTCGTCCAGTTCGTGAAATTCGGGCTCGTCGGCGTGAGCAACACCGCCATTCACTACGGCGGCAAACAGCTTGGTTATTACGTCCTTTTCGCGGCGATCCCGAACGATAAAGTCAAGATAATACTCGGTACGACGCTCGGCTTTATCGCCAGCGTGATCAATTCCTATTTTTGGAACAACAAATACGTTTTCAAAAGCGAGGGGAAGAAGACCTTCGGCGAGCACGCGAAGGCGTTTCTCAAGATGACGTCGAGTTACGCTCTGTCGAATCTGCTGCTCGCGACGCTTCTCGAATTTTGGCTGCGCGGTCTCGGTATCCCATACTGGCTCGCAAGCCTTCTGACGCTCGTCGTGACCGTCCCGCTCAATTTCTTCATGAATAAGCTCTGGGTCTTCAGAAAGAAAAAGGAGATCCCCGCGGACGCGGCAGAGACCGAAGGAGAAGAAGAATGACAACGCTGAGAGATATCAAACCCGGAGAGTCCGCCGTCGTTCGCAAACTGAACGGCGAGGGGGCTCTCCGTCAGCATTTTCTGGACATGGGCGTGATCCCAGGCACTTCGGTCACCGTCGTCAAATACGCGCCGATGGGCGACCCGGTCGAGCTTCTCATCCACGGTTACAAGCTGACGCTCCGTCTCGCGGACGCGGGAAAGATCGAGGTCGAAAAGACGGAGAAGACAGTCGCCGAACGCGAGACGAAAAGCCGCGAGAAGACGGCTCACCACCCGGGCTTCGGCGAAGGAGGCAAGTACCACCCGAAGGGAAGCGGCGATCCGCTGCCGGACGGCACGAAACTGACTTTCGCGCTCGTCGGAAACCAGAACTGCGGCAAGACGACGCTCTTCAACCAGATGACCGGAGCCAATCAGCACGTAGGAAACTTTCCCGGCGTTACCGTCGACCGAAAGGACGGTGCCATCAAAGGATATCCCGACACGCTCGTCACCGACCTGCCAGGGATCTACTCGATGAGCCCGTACAGCAGCGAGGAGATCGTGTCGCGTAATTTCGTCCTGAACGACAAGCCTCGGGCGATAATCAACATCGTCGACGCCACGAATATCGAGCGGAACCTGTATCTCACGATGCAGCTGCTCGAAATGAACATACCGACTGTCGTCGCCCTGAATATGATGGACGAGGTCAGGGCGAACGGCGGGACCGTCGACGTCAACGAGATGGAGGCGGCCCTCGGCGTCCCCGTCGTGCCGATCTCAGCGGCGAAAAATCAGGGCATCCACGAGCTGATCGAGCACGCGGTCCACGTCGCGCACTATCAGGAGAGACCGGAGAGGCAGGACTTCTGCGACGAGAACGACCGCGGAGGCGCGATACACAGGGCTCTGCACAGTATCTGCCACCTGATCGAAGACCACGCGGCGGCTGCGGGCCTGCCGATAAGGTTCGCCGCGAGCAAGGTCGTCGAGGGCGATCCGCTTATTACCGAACAGCTGAAACTCGACGTAAACGAACTTGAAACGATCGAACACATCGTCCTTCAGATGGAGACGGAGTGCGGGCTCGACAGAGCCGCCGCGATCGCGGATATGCGCTTTTCGTTCATCATGAAGGTCACCGACGCGTGCGTCACGAAGCCGAAAGTCAGCCGCGAGAGCGTGAGAAGCGACCGGATCGACCGCGTCCTCACCGGCAAATGGACGGCGATCCCGATCTTCGTTCTGATAATGGCCGCCGTTTTCTTCCTCACGTTCGAAGTCATCGGCGGGTCGCTTCAGAAACTGCTTGAACTCGGTATCACGGAGCTGACCGGGGTCGTCGACCGCGCGATGACGTCCGCGGGCGTGAACGAGGTAGTCCACGGACTCGTCGTCAACGGAATCTTCACCGGGGTCGGTTCGGTTTTGAGTTTCCTGCCGATCATCGTCACGCTGTTCTTCTTCCTTTCCCTGCTCGAGGACAGCGGATATATCGCGCGCGTCGCGTTCTTTATGGATAAACTGCTCCGCAAGATCGGTCTGTCCGGGCGAAGCATCGTCCCGCTGCTGATCGGGTTCGGATGCACCGTTCCCGCCGTCATGTCGACGCGAACACTGCCAAGCGAGCGCGACAGAAAAATGACGATTTTGCTGACTCCGTTCATGAGCTGCACGGCGAAACTCCCGATCTACGCGTTCTTCGTCGACGCATTCTTCCCCGGTCACAAGGCGCTGATCATGACGGGACTCTACTTCCTCGGGATCGTCGTCGGGATACTTATCGCACTCCTTTTCAAGGGAACGCTGTTCCGCGGAGAGGCGGTCCCGTTCGTGATGGAACTGCCTAACTACCGTCTGCCGGGTCCGAAGAACGTGTTCCGTCTTTTGTGGGAAAAAGCGAAGGATTTTCTGTCCCGCGCGTTCTCCGTCATCCTCATCGCTACGATCGTTATATGGCTGCTCGGGAGCGTCAGCACGAGCTTCAGGTTCACGTCGGATCAGTCCGAGAGCATACTCGCCCTGATCGCGGGTTGGATCGCGCCGGTCATGAAGCCGCTCGGTCTCGGAGACTGGCGGATATGCACGTCGCTTATCAGCGGATTCATGGCTAAGGAGAGCGTCGTCTCGACGCTCAGGGTCCTTTTCGGGGGCAACGTGAACGAGTTCATGTCCGCGGCGTCCGCCGCGTCTCTGCTCGTCTTCTCGCTTCTTTATACCCCCTGCGTCGCCTCGATCGCCTCGGTGCGGCGCGAACTCGGGCGAAGATGGGCGCTCGGCATCGTGGTGTGGCAATGCGCGATCGCATGGATCGTCGCGTCGGTCGTTCACCTCGTCGCGTCTCTGGTGTGAAATATGAACGTTTGGGATTACGTGATAATCGGCGCGATAGCAGCGATCGCCGCCGCGGCGATCTTCGTGATCGTGAAACGCAAAAAACGCGGCGGTTGCTCCGCCGGGTGCGATTGCTGCGCGAACAAGGACAGTTGTGATAAAAAATAACGTTAAGCCCGCTTCATCCGAAGCGGGCTTTTTGCGATATTGCAATCGCCCTTTTGTTTTGTTATAATTTTATCGGTAATTCAATTTTCATTTTCAATTGTCAATTGTCCATTGTCAATTGTCAATTTACGGAGGACGTGCTCCATGAAAAGAATCACAGCTTTCCTCATTGCGATCATGATGCTCGCAGCGATCTCCTCCGCGATCCCCGCGGCGGCCGACGGCGCGTTTTCGGACGTCGGAGCGGACAGATGGAGCGCCGGGAATATCGCTTACGCCGTCGAAAAAGGGTATATGCAGGGCGTGGGCGGAGGAAAATTCGATCCGGAGGGCACGCTGACGCGCGCGATGGTCGTCACCGTCCTGTGGCGTATGAGCGGATCGCCCGCCGTCGCCTACAGACGCGCTTTCACCGACGTTCCCGACGGGGAATGGTTCACCTCAGCCGTTATCTGGGCAAAAGACAAAGGCGTCGTCAACGGCGTGACGGTAACGTCGTTCGATCCGAACGGCGCGATCACACGCGAACAACTCGCGACGATGATATCGCGCTACGCTTCTTTCCTGAAATATTCGGTCGAGCCCTCGGGTTCGGTCGACTCGTATCCCGACGCCTCGGCGGTCAGCGACTGGGCGACGGACGCGATGCTCTGGGCGGTGGGAGAAGGACTTATTACCGGCAGCCTCGATGGAGGTAAAACTCTTCTGGTACCGGGCGGGTTCGCCACGCGCGAGCAGTTCGCCGCGATCCTTGAAAGATTCGATAAAGCCCGTGAGAACTTCTCTTATATCCTTGAATACAATCATCCGGTCCTGATGACGTCGTATACCGAAAAGGAATACCCTCTCGTCGAGGACGCGGATTTCTACGTGTCGCCCGACGGCAACGACGGCGGCTCCGGGTCGAAGACCGATCCGTTCGCCACGTTCGCGCGCGCCGCTCAGGCGGCGAGAGCCGTCCCGAAGACGGCTGAGAAAGGCTCCGTCACCGTGGCGTTCTTCGCGGGGGATTACCCGCAGCCCATGGTCAATCTGACGGCGGAGGACGCGGGGCGTGAGGATTGTCCCGTCGTATTCTGCGCATACGGCGACGGTCCCGTTCGCTTCGTCGGCGGCGTCACGGTAAGTCCCGACGAATTCGTGCCGCTCGAGGAGGCGGATCTCGCCTATATCCGCGAAAACGTCGCGGACAAGGTAAAAAAGGCGGATCTGTCCGGAAAACCGATGAGCGACGGGATCAGCCCGTCAAGCGAGACGTTCAACAGATCGTACGGACGGCTCGACGCGGGGAGATATCCGAACCGCAACTTATACAGGGAGGAGGTCTACGTCTGCCGAGCCGTTAGGAGTCCTTCTCTCGGAAAACTCGAAGTCGGTTTCCTGAAAAGCCGTTTTTCGAAGTATCACACCAGCGAGGGAATGCAGCTCGTGGGCTGCTTCGGTCACGAATACTGGAAGACCGTCTTCCCGGTGACCGGGTACGACAAGGAAACCGGCATTATCTCCTACGACGTGATAGGCCCGCAGTACGGTCTTGACGAATTCGTTCCCGAAGTCTACTTTCTCAACATATCCGAGGAGGTCGACTATAAGAACGAATCATGGGTCGATCCCGTCGGAAAGACGCTTTACGTCTTTGAACCTTCGGACGAGGAATACGTCGTTTCCGCGACGGAGTCGTTCGGCGTTATAAACGGAGCCGATCATATCAGGTTCGTCGGTCTGACCTTCGAGGGATGCACGGGCGACGGATTCAATATCACCGCGAACGACGTTACGTTCGACCGCTGTACGATCCGCGGGATCGGAGGCAGGGCGGGCATCCGCTGCTACGGCACCGATTTCCGTATGCAGGACTGCGAGTTCGCCTACACCGCCGGATGCGGGATGTGGTTCGACTCGAACCGCCCCGTCGAGGATCTCGTTCCCACGGGACCGTATATAGACAATTGCCTTATTCACGACATGGGTCAGAAGTGGAAAAACCTTCAGAACCCCGGTATCCGCATCAAGCGCGCCGTCGGCGCGGTCGTTTCGCACTGCGAACTGTACAACACGCCGTGCGCCGCGATCACCTTCGGATACTGCGCCGAGGGCGGAGAGGAACGCGCGATCGACTGCGTGTTCGAGTACAACTACATCCACGACGTCGATCAGGACGTCCTCGATATCGGATGCATATACTCGGGACGCTCGTTCATAAACCGCGACAATATCTTCCGCTATAATCTTATCTCCGACATTCCGGGCGACGGCGGAAAATTTGCGATCTACCTTGACGACGGCATTGCGGCGCAGAAGATCTACGGGAATATCTTTTATGATTTCACCGACACGGCGATAATGCACTCGGGCGGCCAGTACATGGACATTCACGACAACGTGTTCGTCCAGACCAAACACGTGCCTTCGTACACGGATTCATACGGCGCAGTCGTCGCATGGGACAAGTACTACGGATTCGCATACGACGAGGAAGAGGCGAATCCTACGCCGTGGAACTCCGGAAACTTCCGGATACTCTATTCCACGCTGGCGAAGAGACCGCTTCCGGACAACGGTCTTGCCGAGTATTACGACCTTTGGCACGCCCGCTGGCCGGAGCTTTACGAGATAATAGACGACTACGACTGGCCGAATTTCACAGACGTGACGAGCGAGGAAAAGGGCGTCAACAACCCGAACTGTCCCGCTACGCCCGGCTTCTGCTCGATCTATAACAACTACGCGATAGGAAACTGCGAGAACAGGATCGGAGAAGCCGTCGAAAGATTCTCGCTGCGGTGTGAGAACAACCCGCATCTGGGTCTTGACGAAAATCCGCTCTTCGTCAACCCGACCTTCGGCGACTACCGGGTGAGAGACGGCGTCGAGGGGATTATGCAGATCCCGTTCGATCGTATCGGTCGATATTAGAATATCGACCGATACGGATAAAATTCCGCTTGAAATGGGACCCAACCCATTTCATCCGGCTTTGACGGAACGCAGAATTTTACATTGAGAATAAGACCTGATTATTGTATTTCAAAAAAGGACGGGAGGGCTTCGGCCCTCCCGGTTTTTATTTGATCTTCTCTTCAAGTTCCGCGATGCGCTTCTCAACGAACTCCGCGGCGGCTTCCACCGTCCCGGGTGTGAGAGGATTCGGGATGCCCGCCCTCTCGAGCGTCTCGAAGTAACCGTACATCCCGCCCATCGAGCAGAGCTTCAGATAGTCGCCCCAAGCGTCGCCGCCCTCCGTCGCCTTGCGGTAGAGGGAGAACGCGCCCATCTGCGCCATGGCGTAATCGACGTAGTAGAACGGATAGAGGAATATGTGCTGCTTCTGCATCCAGAAGCCGCCTCCCTCGAGAAATCTGTTCCCGTCGTAGTCGCGCCACGGCATATACTTCTTTTCGATATCCCGCCAGAATTTTCTCCAGTCGGACGGGGTCGAATCGGGGTTTTCATAGACCCGGTGCTGGAACTCGTCGACCGAGACGAGATACGGGATCACCTCGAGCGCCTCGCAGAGATGCGCGAAGCGGTACCTGTCGGCGTTTTCGCCGAAGAAGCTCTCCATATAAGGATATGCGAACAGTTCCATCGTCATCGAGTGGATCTCGTTGATCTCGCTCGTGGAGAAGGTGAGGTCCGTGTGCGGCAGACGGCGCGAGGAGTAATAAGCCTCGAACGCGTGGCCCGCTTCGTGCGTCAGCACGTCGATATCGGCGGACGTTCCGTTAAAATTCGAGAAAATGAACGGGGCCTTGAATTCCGGCAGTTCCGTGCAGTAACCGCCGAGATGCTTGTTCTCTCTCGTGACAAGGTCGTAAAGGCCGTATTCCGTCATAAAGTTGAAGAATTCGCCGGTCTCCGGAGAAAGAGCCTCGTACATCAGGCGCGCCTTCTCGGTCAGCTCTTCCGGCGTCCCCTGCGGGACGGCGTTGCCGTCCGGGAACACCAGGTTCTCATCGTAAAAGCGGAGTTTGTCGACGCCGAGGCGTTCCGCCTGCTCGCGGTACAGTCTGTCGCAGACCGGGGTCACCGTCGTCCTCACCGCTTCGCGGAAACGGGCGACTTCGTCCGGGCCGTAATCGTATCTCTGCCTCGTGAGATATGCGTAGTCGATATAGCTCTTGAATCCGAGTTTTTTCGCGATTTTGCGGCGGACCCTGATCAGTTTTCCGAATATCTCGTCGAGCTTCGGCGACGCCTCCTCATAGAGCTTCGCCCACGCCTCGAACGCCGCTTTGCGCTCTTCCCTGTCCGTAGACTGCATATGCTTCAGAAGACCGTAGAAATTGCACTTTTCGCCCATGAATTCGACGGAACAGGAGGCGGCGGTCTTCGAATACTCGCTTGACAGCTTGTTTTCGGCGATCGACGGAAGAATGATCGAAGGCTTGATGAGCTTCGCCTGTATTTCGGCGTTTTTGAACATCAGGGAACCGTATTTCTCCTCGAGCTGCTTCCTGTGGGGGCTCTTGAGCATCGCCTCGGTCCCTTTTTTGATGAGCATCATGTTTTTCGGGATCTCGCGCTCGAAGAAAGAATTCTCCCCGTCGTAGAACTCGTCCTTCATATTCATATTGTGGCGTATCATCGCGACGGTGTACGACGTGAAGACGCGGTTCATGAGTCCTTCCATCTCTTTGACGGCTTCGTCCGCCTCTTCGTACGAGCCGGCTCTCTTCAGTTTCCCGATAAGGGCGAGGTAATCTTTTTTGAATTTTGCAAGATCGGGTCTTTCGTATTTGATATCGGCAAATTTTTCCATCTTGATTCCTCCGATGTTTTTCTGAAAAAAGTATATCATATTTTCCCTTTTCTGACAACCGTCCGCACTCTTGAAAGGCCTCCGTTTTTTTGGTATAATTAAAATAATAAATAACCCGAACGGAGAACGAAAATGAAAAAAGTATTTTCTCTTATTCTCGCATTGATTCTGGCGGCGGGTATGCTCGCCGCGGTCCCCGCGGCGGCGAAAGACGCGGCCTTTTCCGACGTCACGGAGTCCATGTGGAGTTACGACTCGATAAATTACGCCGTGAGCGCAGGCTATATGCAGGGTGTCGGCGGCGGGAAATTCGATCCCGAAGGATCGCTCACCCGCGCGATGGTCGTCACCGTTTTGTGGCGGCGCGAAGGGTCTCCCGCGCCGAAGACGGCGAGCGGCTTTGAAGACGTTCCCGCCGGGCAGTGGTACGCCGATGCCGTGGCGTGGGCAAAAGAGGAGAGCGTCGTGAACGGCGTCTCGGATAAGAGGTTCGACCCCGATGGGCCGATAACGCGCGAACAGCTCGCGGCCATGCTCTTCCGTTTCTCGCCGCGCTGCCCCGTCTCCGTACCCGAGCGCGCGGATCTCACGCCGTTCGCGGACGACGGTAAAGTCTCGGACTGGGCCGACGAGGCGATGAAGTGGGCGGTCGAATCCGGTCTTATCAAAGGAACGGACGGAAACCGGCTCGCGCCGGACGGGTCCGCTACCAGAGAACAGTTCGCGGCGATCATCGCGAGATTCGACGGCACGTTCAAACTTGCTTACAACGTGCCCGTTATCCGCTCTCATTATACGGAAAAAGAGTACCCGCTCGTGTCGGACGCTGACTTTTACGTCAGCACGACCGGCTCCGACGCCAACGACGGATCGTTCGGACGTCCGTTCGCAACGTTTGAAAGGGCCGTCGAAGCGGTCCGCGAACTTGACAAAACGGGAAAAAACGGGATAACCGTCGCGTTCATGGCGGGCGATTACGGTCCGCTTGAGATCGCGCTGACCGCGGAAGACTCCGGTACGGAGAGATGCCCGATAACGTACTGCAAATACGGGGACGGAGACGTCACGTTCGACAACGGCTTCAACATTTCGCTCGACGAATTCGAGCCGATAAGCGAGAGCGAAAAATATCTCTTCCGGGACAAATACGTGCCGAACATCAGGAAGGTCGATCTGTCCGACAGGCTTGAGGAGGGAGAATACGACTACTCCTGCGTTCTCGTATCACCCGACCGTTTTTACGATCCGGCGAGATATCCGAACAAATACGAAGACGGCTCCGAACAGCTCATGCGGAACGTCGGCGAAAGGGTCGACGACAGTTCGATAAGAATAACGAACAGACTTATTTACAGCAGACTGGACCAGTATCACACGTACGAGGACCTGAGATTCGCCGGAACTTTCGCGCACACCTGGTTCTACGGGATACTCGACCTCGAATCTTACGACAGGGAGACGAAGATCGCAGCTTTCCGCGACGTCGACCGGCTCACCTACGGCATCAGCGCAAATCACGTTTTCGGTTTTGAGGTCGCCGTTATCGGCGCGTCCGAGGAACTCGATCACGATGGAGAATATTGGCTCGACAGGGACACGCGCACTCTGTACGTCTACGATCCGAAGACCGATTTCAGCATGGCGACTCGCGGTTCGTTCTTCGATATCGAAAAAGCGGCGTACATTTCGTTCGTCGGTCTCGATTTCAAAAACACGAAGAGCGGTTTCGCGTTTATCGACGGACACGATATCACTCTCGACCGCTGCTCGGTCATCGGCGCCGCGGACAACCTCTTCTCCGTTCCCAACGCGGGTATATACAATTTCCGGCTCACGAACTCGGAATTCGGTCTGCTCGGAGCGGGCGTCGGACGTCTGGACGACTCATACCCCCGCGCGAACAACGGCGACTTTTCAAGCTGCGGGATAGTGATCGACAACAATTATATCCACGATTTCGCGATGATAAATACGGACGCCGGGATCAGACTGTTCCAGACGACGGGAGCTTCCGTCACGCACAACGTATTCGAGCGAGGCGGACGGTGCGGGATCGAACTCTGGGGATCGTCGTGCGTCACGATCGAATACAACGTGTTCGACAGGATGATGCTGAACTCGACTGACGGGGGATGTATCTACGACAACCAGGGAGTTGACAGACGGGATATCGTGATCCGCCATAACCTGATCATGAATATGCCTCTGACGAGCATGGGAGAATACGGTATTTATCTCGATCAGAACCAGTGCGGCGTGCAGGTCGTATCGAACCTGTTTTACAACGCGGGAGCAAATGCGGTCCTCGTCGGATGCGGACGCGACAATCTGATACGCGACAACGCGATCATCGCGACCGTCGAGTACAGGGGGGGAGTCAACCTCATGGACGGCGCTACGGTCCAGGGAGAGGAAGATCTTCACGACGACGAAAGATACTACAACGAGTGGAAAGCCGTTCTGGAACAGCTCTCGGATCCGGATTCCCCGAGAACGAAGGTGTTCCGCGAGAGGTGGCCCGATATATTCAACGTCACGCTCGACCTTTCGGATCTTTCCGATCCGAACTGTTGTCTTGCGACAAACAACACGTTGACCGGCAACCGTTATTTCGACTTTAACGGCGAGCGCGGGACCGATACGATGAACAGGATCGGACAGTATTCCGCCGCGGTGTCGACGATACGGGACAACGAGTACTACACTACCGCGGACAATCCCCTGTTCGTCAATCCGTCGATCGGGGACTACAGACTCAAAGACGGGACCGGCTTCCCGGACTTTCACTTTGAGGAAATCGGAAGATATTAAGAACAGTTTGGGGACGGCCTCTTAAGCCGTCCCCCTTTTTTATTCGAGTAAAAAGTCTCTTAGTTTCCGCAGCGCGGACCCGGGGATCCCGAGATCGAGAACAAACGCCTCGATCCGCTCGGAATACGATCCGGCAAACGGATAACGTTTCCCGAGAGATTCAAACATCGCCTCGAAATCCTTCTTGGTAAACCAGTTCTCAAGCTCTTCGGGAGAGAGCGACAGCGCGGTGACGTAATAGTCAAGGAGAATATCGCGGTCGCTCATCCCCAGGATGCCCTCGAGAAACGCGATCGCCGTGCCGGTGCGGTCCGCTCCGGCCGCGCAGTGAACGAAAAAAGGATAGACCGAGAGATCGAGGACCGTCTCAAGATATTGTCTGAGATACTCTTTCTGCTCACCTTCGAGCGCGTCGGTATAGTCGAAGCTGCTGATATGGATCTTCCCGACGCCGTCGCTTACGTTGTAGTCTTCGGAGTCTCCGCAGAGGTCGATAACGTTCCGCACGCAGAGATCGCCGAAAAAGTGTTCCGCTCCCTTTTCGGTCAGCCCGATCCGTCTTCCGTATTCTACGCGGAAGTCCGGAGCCTGACCGCGAAAAACGAGTCCCTGCTTAACTCTTCTTCCGTCCCACGTAACGTATCCGCCTATATCGCGGACGTTCTCCATTTCGGGGACGTAAAGAAAACGCGGTTCGTCCCGGTTCGTTTTAAAACTGCGGATCTCCGATAATTCATCGCCGCAGGCGACGCGCCAAAAATATTCCTTCCCCGGTTTGAGATTGAAAAGAGATACCTTTACGACTCCGTCGGAAACCGAGGGATCCGTGCGCAAAAACGGGACCGGGTCGCTCAGGTCAAAGCTCTCGGAAACCGTCAGAACTGCTTTGTCCGGATCGGGGCATGTGAACGACGCCGCGACGGGAGCCGGACGCGACATAAAGTCATACGGTTCGTTTTCCTTTGTAAAGCCGAAATCTTCTCCGCGGTCGTGTGAAAGCGTCCCTTCGTCGAAAAGGCGTATAAAGTCCCTCTGTCCGGTCGTCAGGAGCGAAACGGACGCTCCGTCCTCCGGTGAGATCAGTCTGACCATTCAAGTCCTCCGTTCGTCGTTTAGTGCGGCGGGAGCCGCCCTGACCGTAAGTATACCATCCCGGGCCGAAAACTGTCAATAAACGACCGTTGCATATTTGCGGGATTTGAGGTATCATTTATCCGAGGTGATCTTTATGAAAAAAGAGAAGACCGCTAACGGCGCCGTGCTGATAACCGGAGCCGCGGGAGGAATGGGAAACGCCGCGGCGAAGCTGCTGGCCGGCGAGGGTCATCCCGTCTACGGCGTCGATCTGCGCGAGCCGGAGGACCTCTCAGGAATGACGTTTTTCCGCGCGGATCTTACCGATCCCGGGTCCGTAAAAAGCGTTTTTGAAAAGATCGAGGCCGAAAACGTCCGGATCGAATGCATCGTTCACGCCGCGGGGATCTACGAACTCGATTCCGTGATCGAGCTGGACGAGGATGCGTGGCGGCGCGTTTACGATATCAATCTGAACGCCGTCTGGCGCGTGAACCGCGTCTTTTTTCCCCTCCTCGCCGACGGCGGAAGGATAATAATAATCACCAGCGAGCTCGCCCCGCTCGACCCGCTGCCGTTCACGGGGATCTACGCGGCTTCAAAGACGGCGCTCGACAAATACGCGGACGTGCTGAGAGCGGAGCTGTCGCTTCTGGGGCATCCCGTAACGGTTTTACGCCCGGGAGCGGTCGATACGGGACTGCTGGACGTCTCCGTCGAAAAACTCGAGAAATTCTGTTCCGGTACGGAAAACTTTTCCGTGAGCGCGGAACGCTTCCGCCGTATCGTCGACCGCGTTGAGGCGAGGAAGATCCCTCCCGGAAAAGTTGCGGACGCCGTACTCGGGGTGATGAGGAAAAAACGGCCGCCCGCCGTGAAAAATATAAACAGGAACCCTCTTCTTCTGCTTCTGAACGCTCTCCCCGCGGGAATGAGGAGATCAATCATACGGATTATACTTACCAAGCAGTAAAAAAATCGCCCCGCGACGCGATTACGCCGCAGGGCGATAACTTTACAGATCAGTATCTGACTTCTTCGTAAACTTCGATAATCTGGATCTCGGTCGCGCCGTCCGTGTTGGTCAGAACGTAATTGGCGCCTTCTCTTTCCCACTCGACCTTGTAATAGGTGTTTTCCCCGTCGGAGATCTGAGTCAGCGTGCCGCGTACGGCGAGATCTTTCGTGGCGACCTTCTCACCGTGGAGGCCGGAGATATCGCCTTCTTCCTTCGAAGCGCGGAGACAGAACGCATTGCCACTATAATCAAAGTCGATCTGGGCGATCTTGCCGTCTATTACGGAGTATCTGACGTTTTCAGCCTCGGCGGGGGCGTGGATGCCGAAACCGAACGCGTCGACCGCATCTTTGTCGCCTTCGACTACCGGGTTCGGAACGCCGGACATGGATGTGTCGCCCGTCGTGTCGGGTACGTCGGCGCTCTCGGTCGCTTCCGCGCTCTCAGTCGCTTCAGCGCTTTCAGTCGCGGGAACGGTCGCGCTTTCAGTCTCGATGCCAGTCTCGTTTCCGGTCTCGTTATTACCCTGATTGCCTGTGCAGGCGACCAGAGCGAAGATCATGATCGCCGCGATAAGAACTGCAAATAATCTTTTCATTTTGTCTTTCCTCTTTTCTTTTATCGAACTGAACAGTTCGTATTTAACTGTTTTTGAAGTCGGGGACGAGAAGGCCGTTTTCCTCTCTTATCCGCATGAAGCACGGAACGGAGCCTCTGTCGCCCATTTTTTCGTTCGGCGAATGATACGAGAGATACGTATTGCCGTCAAGGGCGCGGAAGATCATTCCGTGACCGCCCTCCCAGGTGCCGAACATACCGTACGAGTACAGTCTGTCTTCGATCTGTACCCACGGACCCGTAACGTCGCCGCTCTCGCTCTTCGCCATCGCGACGCAGTATCCGAACACGTCGTAGTTCGACCAGATCATCAGAAGCGATCCGTCCTCGCACGTATACATGAACGGGCCGTCCGTGATCGTCCCGTTCGACCAGACGGGGTCGTGCGCGGTGAACAGTTCGACGGGCTCGGAAACGAATCCTTTGAGTTCGGGATCGAGACGCGCCGCGTCCATCCTTCCGACACGGTCGTCGGTCGATACGTGTTCGTGGACGAATACCATCCACGGATCGCCTTTCGGATCTATATACAGAGTTCCGTCGATCGAATCCCATTCGGCGGGAGTCACGGTACCGTCGGACCAGATCTCAAACGGGCCCTCCGGGGAGTCGGCGCGAAAGACGGCGCAGCCGTGCTTTCCCGTCGTCTTCGACTTGAAAGTCGTGAACATATAGTATGCTCCGCCGTACCTGTACACTTCGGGCGCCCATTTGTCTTTTGAGTAATCCTCCGGCACGGTCACGACGTTATACGGTCCCTCCCACGGTCCCGCAAGATCGCCTGACGTGTTCTTGTACATCCTCCAGCCGGTGCCGTAGACGTAGTAAACTCCGTTCTCAATGAGAACGAACGGGTCGCGAAGCTGTGAGATATCGCTCTCGGTTATGACCTCGTCCTCTCGCCCCTCGTACGGGAATCCGACCTTGACGGTGATATCGAGATCCTTCGGCAGTCTGAGCTCGCCGTCGGAGTAATACTCGTCGATCAGCCGTGCGGTCACCTCTTCGAGGACGAAAAATCTTCTGTATCCGATCGCGACGGTGATATAGCCGTCTTTTTCCGTTACCCGGATGCGGTATTCGGTCTCGCCGAGGCCGTCGACGATCCCTTCGGATTCGGGACGGTCCGCGTCGCTGAGCACGATCTCTATCTTCTGCTTCGGGAACGAATCGTCAACGTCAAGGACGCTTTTTCCGGTCGCGGTCTGGATCGCCCCCGAAACGTAAGCGCCGTCACGGGTATCTTCGCTGACGCGGATCACGGCGGGCCTCAGATTCTTATAACTCGACGCGACGAGAACGGTGCTTTCGGCTTTATCTGCGGACGCGTTGAATCTGATCGCGAGAGCCGCGACCTCCGCGCGCGTTGCGTTGGAATCCGGGTTGAATCTTCTCGCGGCGTCACCGCCGAAGATGCCCGCGAAGCGAAGCGTCTCCGCCTCGTCCGAGTACCAGCTTTCAAACGAGCCCGCGTCGCTGAACGCGTCGGTCAGCGGGGCCGCCGGAAGCGCAAGTTCTCTCATCGAGGCGTATCTTGCCAGCATGACCGCCATCTCGGCGCGCGTGACGGGGGCGTTCGGCTTCGCCGTCCCGTCGGGGTAACCCTTGAGGATACCCTTCGCCGTCGCCCACGCGAGGTACGGGACGTACCACTCTCCCGGCTTGACGTCTGGATAAGAAACGGTCGCGTTCGGATCGATCCCCGCTCCGTCCACGCGGGAGAGGATCGTTGCGATCTCCGCTCTCGTCACGTTTTCTTCCGGCGCGAAGAGCGTCTCCGTTCTTCCGTTTACGAACCCCTTATAGTAAGCTCCGGCGACGTCCGAATAGTACCACTCGGATCCCGGAACGTCTTCAAACGGGATCTGGACGGGCGGCGTCGCGGAAACCGCGATCACGGCGGCGGACAGGATCACCGCGGCGATAACCGCCGCAGCGATACCGGAAATTCTTTTTATCATTTATCAGTCTACTTGAAACGGTACGCGCTTTGACGTACCGTATATTATACTACACTTTGACCGTTATGTAAAGAGAAAGCGTTTTTTCGCTTTGATAAAACGTCTCTTTTCATTACCCGCCGACCGGCCCGTACTTTCGGCGCGGTAACGAGCAATGCAGTGAAAAAGCGCCCCTTTCGGGGCGCTTTTCTATTGCGTTCAATTGCCGTGGTTCTCTTCCCACTCGGGTTTCAGCGGCACGCCGTTGATTATCACGGTCACTCCGCCGGGGAAAGTGATCACAAGGGTGAGGTTAGGATCGTAATCCTCTCCCGCCTCGAACCAGTTATTCGGGTCTTTGCTGAACAGGTGGGTCTTATGCTCATCCTCTTCGTCGATATACTCGATCTCATATTCGAGTTCTTCGCCGTCTTTGAAGACCTTATATCCGACTCTCTCGTCGCAGATACCGATAAAGATCTCCGGATTGTCGCCGAGACCGAATATGTGCGGGGCGAGATAAAACCACTCGCCGTTTACACAAACGCTGAAGTCGTTGCCGTACAGCCCGCCGTCACGGTATTCGAGCGTCATCCCGTTTACGGTGACGGTCGACCCTTCACCCGCGATGACGTTCGCCGACCCGTTCGGATCTCCCGAGAAATTGACGGTGGCGTCGCCTTCGAAAACGGTGTTGCGGTCGTCGAATCCCGTACGTCCGCCTTCGACGTTGATCACGACTCCGTCGGGAAGAATTATCCCGCCGATATTTCCGTCGGGCGTCCAACCTTCCGCAACGGAGACCCTGACGGGATCACCTTCGCACCGTATCAGCCCCGCGCCCTCGAGGATCACTTCGCCCGTTTCGTACACTACGACGGTATTGCCGCCCCACGTTTCGAGATTTCCTCTGACGACGATACGCGCTTCTTCCGATCCGGTAACGGCTCCGACCTCGATATTCCGGTCGGACCAGAACGCGCCCTCGACGATGAGGTCGCCCCATACCGTGACGTCGCCGTGGTTGTCCACGTACGCGCCGGGCGAGACCGTAAAGGTCGCGCCGTATTCCACGATCAGGCCGCTGTTGCCCTCGATCGAGAGCTGAACGCCCTCGCCGAGAACGAGGTCGTCCCTGACGGTGACTACCGAATCGTATCTCGGACAGATCCTGAGGAATACGGGATCAGTCCATGCCACAGCCTGCGCGAAGCCCTCGCTCGTGCGGACCTCCGCGCACGGGATATAGTTGTCGGGCAAGCCGACGAGAACGGTCTCTGCGGGTCTGAAGAATCCGCCGTCGTTTATGAATACGTCGCCGTCGCGGTGGAAGTTCTCGTGATAGCGGACCTCGAAGTATCCGTTATTTACGATCTCGCCGTTACCGGCGTCGACGGAGCCGTCCATCCAGACCTCGACTCTGCCCTCTCCGAGCCGGTCGGAAATGCGTTCGCCCTCGTCGTCCCACACCTCTTCGATCGCGCCTGCGATCTTGAACGTGCCGTCGACTTTGAGCGTGCCGGGGAACGTGACGCGCCACTCGTCCCAGTCGTCGCCGTTGACGATGAAGGTCGTATCGTTGCCCACGGTGACCGTCGCGCCTTCGGCGACCGTAAAGGTCACGCCTTTGTCGTAGCCTCGCCATTCGGAGGTCTCCGTCTGTTCGCCGACGAGGACGTCGCCGTCCTCAGTATGCTCGAACCATCCGAACGCCTCGCCCGACATTATCCAGTAGTCGTTGAAGTCGTCGAGGACCTCGTCCTCCGTGAACGTTATATCGCCGCGGAAGTCAAGGCGGTTGTATCTGTATCTTCCCTCTCTCTCTGACTGCTCGGCCACGGCTTCTTCGTATCCCGTCATATCGTAAACGTTGACGGAATAGTCGAGCCATCTGGAATCGTTCGATTCCTCGACCCAGTCGGTGAAGAAGTTCTCGAATCCCGACAGATCGCACTTGCCGAACTCAACGTTCTCGCCGAACTCGTCGGTGATCCTCAGATACCCTTCGTTGAGGAATTCTGAATCGGCGGGAACGGTAAGGGAGCCGCCCGTGATCTCAAGTCCGGACGCGTTGTAAGTCACGAGCCTCGAGCCGGACGTCTGGGAATAATCCGCGCCTCTCAGCTCGAATCTGCCGTTGTTCACGATCTCTCCGGCGTTTTCGAAGGCCGAAATCCTGAGCTCGACGTATCCGTCGGAACCGTCCCAGCCCTCTCCGACGCCCGTCGTCGTGCCGTTGACGAATCTGCCGATGTTTTTCACCTCGGAGATCGGGAACTCGATGCCGTCGGGGAATAAGATATGATCGTAATCTCCGTCGTAATTGTCCATCGACATCTCGCGGATCACGACGCGGTCGGAGTTTCCGAAGCTGCCCGTATTGGTGACGGCGGCTCCGGAGAACTCGGCGTCCGAAAAATTCATGAACGTTCCGCCGTTGGTAAACGCCGCGCGGTCGATCTCGTCCGCCTCGTAATGCCAGTCGACGCTTCTGAACCAGCCGCCGTTTTCGTGATCCCAACCCCAGAAGTAATCCCAGTCTTCTCCGTTTTCGGGTTGTCCGGGAACTCTTTCGATCGTCTCGACCTGGGTGAACGCGCCCTGCGAGTGAACGTAGAAGCGGCCGCCGTCGTTTTCAATTCTGCCCTCGTTGACGAGCGAGGAACCGGAGACGTTGAAGAATCCGCGGTTTATGACCGTGCCTCTGTTGACCGATTCAAGGTATCCGGGACTCTCTTCGGTCCAGCCGCCGTCTTCGCCGGCTATCTCAATAGTGCGCGCCATGCCGGAACGGAGCTGGAAATCGTTGCTCGTTATGATCAGGCCGTCGTTGACGAACGATCCGCCCTCGACGTAGAACGAACCGGAGTTGTCGATCCGTCCGCTCTCTTCGTTGAGCGCCTCGCCGCCCACCACGCTGAATTCGCAGAAGCGGTATCCTTCTTCGGTATCAAATCCGCCCACGGTGAACTGACCGCGGTTGATGAACTTCGATCCTCCGCGGAATTCGATCTCCGAGATCACGTAATGTCCGTCGTCGGACCGGACGGGAGCCGTCTCGAACGTACCGTTGTTTTCGATCGCGCCGTCGACGCAGAGATAGCACCGCTCTGCCGTAATAGTACCGTCGTTGACGAGCCTTACGCCCCCGTTCACTATCACTTCGCCGCCGAGCGTGACGCGGGCGTCCTCGCCGACGGTGACGAGGAACTCGTCTTCGCTGTCGCGCAGAGGAGCAAAATCCAGTCTGCCGTCAAACTCGAAGTCGCAACTGAAGCGGGCTTCCCTTCCGGTGAAGTGAACGCTGCCGCCTTCCTCGACGGACGCCCAGATCTCCGCTCCTCCGTCGTCGACCATCCGGATCGCGGCGTCGGAGGACGTGCCGATATATTTCACCCCGCCGAGCGTGAACGACGCGCCGCCCGTGAAGTCGAGAGGCGTGTTCCACAACTCCAATCCGTCGACGGATAAGTCGCCCTCGAGCCGGACCTCGTCAAAGTTGTCTTCGATCATGAAGCCGTCGGTCCACGACGTGAAGTCGGCGTCGCCTATGATCTCGACGGAGTCGTAAACGTCCGGGCTGCCTTCGAGGCAGAGGACCGGTTTCTCATACACCGTCGCGCCGTCGGGATCTTCCGATTTTTCGACGTCGCGGAAACCGGTGATCGTGAGACGCCCCGAGCCCTCGGTGTTGTCGGATATCATTCTGAACGAACCGTTCTCCGGCACGTCGCCGTCGAACACCGTCCTGCCTCCGACGGAGAAGAATACGCCTTCCTCCATAGAGACGATCAGACGCGCGGCGCCCGCGCCGGGACAGTGCGCGTAATCGGACGCTCCGAGAGTGATCCCGCCTTCGACCTCGAGGCGGCCGTAGACGATAAGGTTGTAACCGCTCTCAAGGACAAGGTTTTCGCGCTTGTCCGGACCGAGGAGCAAGATAGAATACTCCGTCCACTCGTCCTCGTCGGGGTCATTGTGATAAGGATGTTTCGACGCCTCTGCGACCGCATCCTCGAGCGTATCGAAGAGGAGCGGCTCCGTTTCCGTGAAGACCGCGTACGGAGGCAGAGGATCGATCTGTTCAGTCCTCGTCGCGCCGCATCCCCGGCACGTATATGTGATCTCGCCGGGCTCGAAGAAGGTCGCCTCTTTCGTTTCGACGCCCTCGTCCCAGACGTGCTCGTGACCGATCACGGGGACGACCTCGTCTCTCGTCTCGCCGCAGCGAGAGCAGGTGTAGCGGATCAGTCCTTCGGTCTCGTAGGTCGCCTCGATCACGGTGACTCCGTCGTCCCAGTCGTGGCCGAGAGCCTCGACCGTCTTCGTCCCTCGGCTGAGTTCCGCGGAGCAGACGGAGCAGTAAACGACTTCGTCGTACTTACCCGCTGCCGTGCAGGTGGGAGCCGTTTCGTTCTCTTTGACCGCTTCGGCGGGAGTGTGACCCTTCGCCGGGATCGTCTCGGTCTTCGTCTCGCCGCACTTGCAGGTGAAGGTCCTCACGCCGTCCTCGGTGCAGGTCGCCTCTTTCGTGACGGCGCCCTCGCCCCATTCGTGTACGTGATCCTCCATGCCGGTTATTACGGTCTGCCCGCCTTCTACGGGTTTGCCGCATTCGACGACGTTCTTCGCGCCCTCCGCTACGGTGAGCGTCGTGCCGACGACGTCGTACGTCGTTTCGTTTCCGGATACCGTCGCAAGCTCTATCTTGCCGTCGCCCCTTATATACGCGCCGGGTGCTTCGTCCGAAAGGCTGTCGATCACGGCAGACTCTCCGACCGAAAGCACGGCGTCTGCGGCGCCCGCTTTTATCAAGACGCTCATAACGCTTCCGTCTTCGACCGTTACGACGGCTCCCGGAGCTGTTACGGTAAGACCGACGACGTCGCCGTCCCTGATGATGACGGGAGTATCTGTGTTGATGACGATTTGGTTCATCCCGCCCTCGAGGATGATCTCGTCGCGGCCGTCGTCAACGACGACCGTTTCGACGCGGCATCCCTCTTCGGTGCGGACGCGGACTCCTCCGTCGCCCGTTTTGCTGATCAGGATCGAACCGACCGTCGATGTGTTCGTGATGACGACGGAGTTCTCTCCTCCGCCTCTGACGAGCAGTCTGCCCGTCACTTCCACGTTATCGAGAGTGACCTCTCCGTTATCTACGCCCTCGCCGACGATGAGGTCGCCCGTTACTTTCATATCCTTCAGCGTCACGCCCGGTACGTTGACGATAAGGTTGCCCGTCACGTCCTCTGAGAACGTGCCGGCCGTCTTGACGTACTTCTTGATCACGTTGTAGAAGACCTGCGCGAACTCCTCACGGGTGATCGTGTCGCCCGGGTTGAGTTTACCGCCGCTTCCGTTGACGTAACCCGCCGCCGCCATCGCGGCGATCGGCCCCCTGGCCCAGTCGGAGATCGCCCCGGCGTCTGAAAATCTGTTCAGAGCGGAGGGGTCTCCGTCCTCGAGCTTCAGAGCGCGCGCCACCACGGTGAACGCCTGCTCGCGGAGGATCGGGTCGTCCGGGTTCATCATACCGCCGCCGCTGCCCTTGAACGTTCCCATTCTCAGCGCCTTGGCGACGTCGTTGTAGAACCAGTCGCCTTTTTTCACGTCCTTGAATTCGCTGACGTCCGAAGTCGCTATCGCTCCGAACGCGCGGTTCACTATCGCCGCCATCTCGGCGCGCGTGAGGTTGTCCCCGGGCAGGAGTTTTCCGCCCGAGCCGTTCAAAAGTCCGTTTTCGACCGCCGCGGAAAGCGCGTCGTACGACCAGAATCCCTTTTTCGGCATATCGGGGAAATCGGTCGGCTTCGCCGCGAATACGGCGGGAACGAGTGAGACGACCATCAGCGCCGCTATGACGACGCTTATCAGTCTCTTAAACATTTGCACGTCCTCCGTTCTTATTTTTTTGATCCCTTTGGGATCTGTTTTACTGTTCTGACGCGAGACGCTCCATCTCGTCGACGAGATCGCCGAACAGAGAGAGCGCGGAGTTCACCGGTCCCGGAGTCGACATATCGACTCCGGCGATCTTCAGAAGCGATACGGGATCGGCGGAGAAGCCGCCGGAGAGGAATCTCTTGTAATCCTCGACGGCGGGCTTGCCCTCTTTCAGGATGCGTTCCGCTATCGCCGCCGCCGCGGAAAAGCCCGTTGCGTACTGGAATACGTAATAATTGTAGAAAAAGTGCGGTATGCGCGCCCACTCGAGCGCGATCCCGGGATCCGATATCATATCGGGACCGAAGTAGAGTTTGTTGAGTTCGAGATATTTCCCGTCGAGCAGATCGGCGGTGAGAGCCTCGCCCGCCTCCGCTTTCTCGCCCATGAAGAGTTCGAATTCCGCGAACATCGTCTGGCGGAAGACCGTCCCCTTGAAGGAATCGAGGAAATGATTGACGAGCGCCATCCGCTCCTTTTTGTCATCCGTCTTTCCGAGCAGATACCTCATCAGGAGGATCTCGTTGCACGTGGAGGCGACCTCCGCGACGAAGATCACGTAATCGTTCGTACAGGTCGGCTGATTCTTGAGCGAAAGATAGCTGTGCAGAGCGTGACCCATCTCGTGAGCGAGAGTGAACATACTCTCAAGATCGTCCGTGTGATTGAGAAGAACGTAAGGATGCGGATACGGCGAGCCCGACGAATACGCGCCCCCGCGTTTTCCGACGTTCTGATAAACGTCGATCCAGCGATCCCTGAATCCCTCCTTCAGCATATCCGTATAATCCTCGCCGAGGACGGACAGAGCGTCGAGGACGGTCGACTTCGCCTCTTCGAACGGGATCTTTTTCGAGGATCCCGCGACGAGAGGAACGTAAACGTCGTACATATGCAGCTCGTCGACCCCGAGCATCTTCTTTCGGAGCGCGACGTAGCGGTACATTTTGTCAAGATTCGCGCGGACGGACGCGATAAGATTGCGGTAGACCGCCGCCGGGACCTCGGTGTTAGAAAGCGCGGCGTCGAGCGTCGTTTCGAACTTTCTCGCCCTCGAGAAGAAGACGAGCGATTTGAAGTTGGCGTCGAGCGTAGAAGCGACGGTGTTTCTGAACCCGCGGTACGTGTTGTAAAACTCGCGAAAAGCGTTCTCGCGGAGCGTGCGGTCCTCGTTCTGCAAAAGCGGAACGAGCGTCTCGCCGGTCAGCTCGTGTTCCTCGCCTTTTTCGTCTTTTACCGAGGGGAAACGGATATCGGCGTTACGGAAGACCGACGCGATGTTCTCCGGTCCGCGCGCCATCTCGCCCGCGGAGGCGAGAATGCTCTCGCACTCGGCGGACAGAACGTGCTCGCTCAGCTTGCGCTCGTACTCAATAAGTCTTCTGTACGTTTCGAGTTCGGGCTCTTCTTCGAAAAAGCGGTCGAGCGTATCCTGCGGGATCGCCGTGATCTCGGGCGTCGCGAACGAACGCGCTGCGTTCATCGCGACGTAGACGCTCGTACCCTTCGAGGACATATTCTGATAAAACGAATTCGCCGTGTCTCCGTCGGACGAGCAGGAAGCGTACCCGTATATCTTCGATACGCGGACGTTCAGATCGTCAGAAAGTTTGAAAAACCCGAGCAGCGACGCGGGGTCCTCGCCGAGCTTCCCCTTGAAATCACCGTACTTTTCAAGATCGCGGCGGACCGCTTCGCACTCCTTTTCCCACGCCTCGTCGGACGGGAATATCGCCGACAGATCCCACTTGAACTCTTCCGGGATCTCTTCTCTTTTTCTTATCTTGTCTGCCATTTCACTTCACCTTCTCTTTTATATATGTCGCGCTCTCGTCGGCAACGTGGAGAAGCCACGCGAGCGGAAACTGTTCGTACGAACGGCCTACGTCGGGATCGCCTTTGTCCCAGGGACCCATGTGACAGTTGATCGCCACCGCCTCCTCGGGGGTGAGCGTCATGAACTGCTGGATCAGAAAGACCGATTTGGAGCCGTGCCCTCCGAACGGGAATTTTTCCCTCACGGTGTAAGCGTCGTAGCTCTCCCACTGTCCTTCCTCGTTTTTGCGGTTTCTCTTTTCCACCCCGTAAAAGTTGACCTTGCAAAGATCGTGGAAGAGGGAGACGACGGTCACGCTCTCCTCTTTCGCCTCGATCTCGGGGTACGCGGCGAGCAGTCTTTTCAGCTCGTCGTAAACGTTGAGCGAGTGCTCGAGCAGCCCGCCCCTGTACGCGCCGTGGTATTTCGTGCTGGCGGGGCAGGTAAAAAAGTCGGAACTTTCGAGCCAGCCGAGAAGTCTGTCGATCCCGTCGCGGGATATTTCCCCGCAGAGCGAGAGGAATCTTTCTTTGTTATCCATATGCGTCTCCTGACAGTCTCGCGCGTGCGCGCGATACTCCGCATTATATACAATATGATTATATCAACTTCGCGCGCATATGTCAATAATGAATAAAGGCGGCGGGCGTCCTTGCGCGGGGCGAAAGGATATGGTAGAATTAAGAAAACAGGGGAGGTTTTGAAAATGAAAGAAGTATGTGAATTTCTGAAAAAGTGCGGGGCGTATTACCTCGCGACGGCAGACGGAGATCAGCCGCGCGTCCGCCCGTTCGGCACGGCTCATATCATCGACGGAAAGCTCTGCATCCAGACCGGCAAATCGAAAAAAGTCTTCCGCGAGATCGCGGCGGACCCGAAGGTCGAGATCTGCGCGTTCGACGGAGGCAAATGGCTGAGACTGTCCGGCGAGCTTTACGAGGACGACAGAAGAGAGGCGCGCGTCGAAATGCTCGACGCCTACCCCGAGCTTCGCCGTATGTACAACGAAGACGACGGCAACACCGCGGTCCTGGCGTTCAGGTCTGCGACTGCCGTATTCTCTTCGTTCACGGAGCCGCCGAAGACGGTCGAATTTTGATTTTTTGTCCGCCGTCACTTGAAATCGGACCCGTTTTCTGTTATACTGTTTGTTTGGAAAAACTACGCCGCGGGGCAGCTTTCCGCGGCGACTTCGAGTTTTAATTCAGGAGGCAATTCGCTATGACCTATTCCAAGGAAATCAAAGAAATGTGCCCGGTCAAGCAGGGCGTGCACCACGGCGCCGCTCCGATACCGGAAGAGGCCAAGTGGGTCAAGTCCCGCGAAGTCAAGGACGTTTCCGGCTACACGCACGGCGTGGGCTGGTGCGCGCCGCAGCAGGGCGCGTGCAAACTCTCCCTCAACGTCAAGGACGGCGTCATTCAGGAAGCGCTCGTCGAAACGCTCGGCTGCTCGGGTATGACTCACTCGGCGGCTATGGCGGCTGAGATCCTTCCGGGGCTCACGATCCTTGAGGCGCTCAACACCGACCTCGTCTGCGACGCCATCAACACCGCAATGAGAGAACTGTTCTTACAGATCGTCTACGGAAGATCGCAGAGCGCGTTCTCCGAGGACGGACTCCAGATCGGCGCGGGCCTCGAAGACCTCGGCAAAGGCACGAGATCGATGGTCGGCACGACCTACGGCACGCTTGAAAAAGGACCCAGATACCTCGAACTGACCGAGGGCTACATCACCGAGCTCGCGCTCGACGAGGACGACGAGATCATCGGTTACAAGTACGTCAATTTCGGCAAGATGATGGACTTCATCAAGGCGGGCGACGACCCTGCCACCGCTCTGAAGAAGGCGTCCGGCCAGTACGGACGCGTCGACGACGCTGCGAAGATCATCGACCCGAGGAAGGCCTGAGGAAAGGGAGGAAAATGCTGTGATTACGTTTGAATCATACGACAGAAGAATAAAGCAGATCAACGAGAAGCTCGCCGAGTACGGCATCTCCACGATCGAGGAAGCGGAGCAGATCACGAAGGACGCGGGTCTCGACGTTTATCACATGATCGAGAAGATCCAGCCCATCTGCTTTGAAAACGCGAAATACGCCTACACCGTGGGCGCAGCGATCGCCATCAAGAAGAACTGCAGAAGAGCCGCGGACGCCGCCGCCGCTATCGGCGAGGGCCTGCAGGCGTTCTGCATCCCCGGTTCCGTCGCGGACAGACGCAAGGTCGGTCTCGGCCACGGCAACCTCGGCAAGATGCTTCTCGAAGAGGACACCGAGTGCTTCGCGTTCCTCGCGGGCCACGAGTCGTTTGCCGCCGCGGAAGGCGCGATCGGTATCGCCGAGACGGCGAACAAGGTCAGGACGAAGCCCCTGCGCGTCATCCTGAACGGTCTCGGCAAGGACGCCGCTCAGATCATCTCCCGCATCAACGGCTTTACGTACGTCGAGACGGAGTACGACTACTTTACCGGCGAACTGAAGGAAGTCTTCCGCAAGTGCTACTCGAAGGATCCGAACTCCTCCCGCGCGAAGGTCAACTGCTACGGCGCGAACGACGTCCAGGAAGGCGTCGCGATCATGTGGCACGAGAACGTGGACGTGTCGATCACCGGCAACTCCACGAACCCGACGAGATTCCAGCACCCCGTCGCCGGCACGTACAAGAAAGAGCGCGTCGAGGCGGGCAAGAAATACTTCTCCGTCGCTTCGGGCGGCGGCACGGGCAGAACGCTCCATCCGGACAACATGGCGGCGGGCCCCGCTTCCTACGGTATGACCGACACGATGGGCAGAATGCACTCCGACGCGCAGTTCGCGGGCTCTTCGTCCGTTCCCGCTCACGTCGAGATGATGGGTCTTATCGGCGCGGGCAACAACCCGATGGTCGGTATGACCGTTTCTACCGCAGTTTCGATCGAAGAAGCGGCGAAAGCGGGCAAATTCTGAGATATGACCGAAAACCGGCGGTGCGATTGCCGCCGGTTTTTTTACGGAGGAAATGATGAGCGAAAGAGGCGAAAAAGCCGAAAAACTGTTCCGCGAGGGTTATAACTGCGCCCAGGCGGTCTTCTGCGCGTTCTGCGACGTGACCGGATACGGGCTTGACGAGGCGGCGAAGCTCGCGTCGCCGTTCGGCGGCGGGATGGGACGGCTCCGCGAAGTGTGCGGAGCGGTCAGCGGAGCGCTGCTCGTCCTCGGCGCGGTCGAGGGGTACTCTACCCCCGGCGACCCCGAAGCGAAGAAAAACCATTACGAGAGAGTCAGGGAGTTCGCGCGGCGGTTCACCGAAAAGAACGGCTCGATCGTCTGCCGCGAACTGCTCGCCGGAGTCGGCGCGACGGTCGGAGGCGACCCGGAGCCGCGGACGGAGGAATTCTACAAAAAAAGGCCGTGTCCGAACCTTATAAGGGACGCGGCTGATATAGTGAGCGAAATGCTCAGCAACGCGAACGCCGCGTCCCAATGATATCGATCCCGTGCGGGATCGATGATATCCGCTTCGCGGATGATATATCGCTGCGCGATATGATATACGCCTGCGGCGTATTAATGAAAGGATCCCGACGGTCATACCGTTCGGGATCCTTACCATAATACGGCTCTGCGAAAACGCAGAGCCGTATATCATGCCGCGCAAAACGCGGTATATCATGCTCCGAAGGAGTATATCACCCGTTCCCTGCTTGCGCCGCAAGCCGGGAACGGATATCATTGCGCAGCCCGGCAGGGACGCGCCTTACGGTATATCCCACACGACGGAGCCGCCCTCCTCGCTCAGTCTTATGAATATCGGCATCGCGCCTCGCCCGTCGGGACCGATCATCGACGCGTCCCAGACGTTCGGCGCGTGAACCGTCAGATACAGTTCGCCGTCGGCGGCGCGGAAGATCATCCCGTGGCCCCCGTCGTATATTCCGGTGAGCGTCAGCGAATAGATCGGGGACTCCTCGTGGGTCCAGTTCCCCGTAATCTCGCCGTTATCGGAACGCGCGACGCCGACCGCGTAACCGCAGCCGTCGAGGCCCGACCATATGGCGATCAGACCGCCGTCTTCGAGCCGCCACAGATACGGTCCTTCGCACAGACCCTGGCGCGCCGGGTTCGACCACGGAGAGCCAAGCACCGAGAACAGGGTCACGGGCTCCGTTATCAGTTCCTTTAGATCGCCTGACAGACGCGCGGCGCAGATGCTGCCGTTATCGTCCGCTTCGGGGCTGGTGTATTCCAGACAGAAGACGAGCCACGGATCGCCGCTTTTGTCGACGTAAAACGAAGCGTCGATGCAGTCCTTGTCGCGGGGAGTTATCAGGCCTTCGGACCAAAACCTGAACGGTCCCTCCGGGCTGTCCGACGAGAATATCGCCACTCCGTCAAGATCGGAGCCCGCGGGCACGTACGACGTGAACATCCAGTACCGCCCGTTATATTTGTATACCTCGGGCGCCCAATAGTCCGTCTTGAAATCCGCGGGGTACTCAACGACCGGGTAAGGGCCGTCCCAGGGTCCCGACAGATCTCCGGTCGTGTTTTTATACATGATCCATCCCGTGCCGTACATATACGAGACTCCGTCTTCGACCAGGACGAACGGATCGCGCAGCTGTCTGATCCCGCTTTCAATGAGCGTGTAGTCGCCTTCCCCGTAAACGGGAGGTACGGTCGCCGAATAATCGAGATCCTTCGGCACTCTCAGCTCGCCGTTTTTCATAAAGTTTGAGACGAGATAATCCACGGCGTTGCCGTATGAAAAATAATTAGCGTATCCGAGAACGAGCGATTCGCCCTTTTCGTCCGAGATCACCCGTATCCTGAACTCCATGCCGCCGATCCCGTCGCAGAGTTCGACCGATTCCGGTCGGTTGCACGCAAGGACGATCTCCTTTTTCCTTCGCGGAAGGACGTCGCCGTGCGGGTGGATATCATATCCCGTCCCGTCCTTTATCACGCCGATGAAGTCCTCAACGTACGCTTCGTACCGTTTGTGACCCGTTATTTCGAAATCCGGATCGAAGATCAGGATCGCTTTCGTGTTTTTGTATTCCGAGGCCAGCAGGACCGTCTTCCCGGCGACATCGAGGGAACGGCTGAGACGCACGAATACAGTCGCGACCTCCGCTCTCGTCGCGGGAGCGGACGGGATCATCGATCCGTCTTCATAACCTTTGAGAAGTCCTGCTGTCCGCATCTCCTCGGCCGCGCCCGAAAACCAGTCGTCAAAAGCGTCCGCGTCGGAAAAGACGTCGGTTTGAGGATCGGCGGGGAGATCGGCGCCCTTCCCGTCGACGTACCTTTTTATCATCGCGGACAGCTCGGCGCGCGTCACGTCGGCGTCGGGTCTGACCGTCCCGTCGGGATAGCCCTTGAGGATCCCTGAAAACGCCGCCCAGCCGACGTATTCGCGGTACCACGATCCCTCCGCCGCGTCGGTGAACGCGGCGGCGTATAAGCCGTATTCCGAAACGTCCGTCCCGTCGAGCCGTGACAGCATCGCGGCGACCTCGGCGCGCGTCACGTTGTCGTCGGGCGCGAAGACGGTCCCGCTCTTCCCTTTTACGAGTCCCGCCTCATACGCGTCGGCGACCGCGCCGTAAAACCACGCGTCCTCCGGAACGTCGGAAAAAGGAAGACTCGCGGGCACGGACGATACGGCGACCGCGAAAATGAGCGCGGCGGCGATAAACGATATTGCGAACAAAATCAGTTTCTTCATAAACGTTTTCCCCTGCTTTTGTTTATCGGTTTCATTATAATTCAATCGGACTTAAAATTCAAGCGCCGGTCTGCGAAGTCGCAGTCCGACGCTTTCAAATGATATAGCTCCGCTTCGCGGAGCAATAATATACTCCTTCGGAGCATGATATACCGCGCTCCGCGTGGCATGATATACGGCTCTGCGTTTTTCGCAGAGCCGTATTACGGTTAGGATCCCGGACGGTATGACCGCCGGAATCCTTTCATTAATACGCCGCAGGCGTATATCATATCGCGAAAGCGATATATCATCCGCGGAGCGGATATCACCCGCGTCAGCGGATATCATTGCGCTATTTGAGCGTCACGCTCAAATGGCGCAGAGCCTCGGTCTGTCGGCAAACTCCGCGGGAACGTCGAGACGGATCGGCTCCGCCCAGTAGATGACCTTCCACGTGTCGTCGCTCTGCCACCACGCCCCGTCGATCAGGTCGACGGTGACGTCGATGCTTATCGTACCCTTGCCGGCGAACGGAACGTCGCGCTGAAGCTCCGTTATCGTGTAGTACACGCCGTCCTTTTCCGGCATCCTTTCCTTGACGCTTATCCATTTCGGCTGAGTAGAGAGCCGTCCCTCTGCAAATCCGCGTGCAAATTCCGCGCTCACTTTAATATCCTCCTTACTCATTACAGATCCTTTATCACCTTTACCGCTATTCCCTGTACCGCGCATCCGTCGACGTAGATATCTTCGAGTTCCGGATTCTCCGGGTGAAGCCTTACGCGTCTTTTCTCGGGTTCGGGATAAAACCTTTTCAGCGTCGCCTCGTCGTCAGTGAGTGCGACCGCTATCTGACCCGGCCTCGCCGTGTCCTGACGGCGAATGAGAACGAGATCGCCGTCGTCGATCCCCGCGCCGATCATACTGTCGCCCTTCGCGCGCAGGAAGTAGAATTCTCCGTCGCCGAACAGAGACGAGGGGAGCCGGACGTACTCCTCGATATTCTCCTCGGCGAACTTCGGCAGCCCGCAGGAGACGGATCCGAGCACCGGTACCCTGACGGACGATACGCCTGTGTCGGCGAACGAAAGCGTCCTGTGACCGGACAGGTTCACCCTGCCTTCCTCCCTCATCTCGGAGAGGTATCTGTGGACCGTCGTCTTCGGGATCCCCGTTCCCTCGGCGATCTCCGACATCGTCGGAGAGTAGCCGTACCGGTCGGCGTAGGAGTCGATAAAGCGGGCGATGATCCCGCCGTTTTCGGGGTTTTTCTTCCTCATTCCCGCCTCCCGCATCTTTTCGGAACAATTGTTCCGTTTTGTGAAACCTATTATATACCGCCAAATCTTCCCTGTCAAGAGTTTTTTGAAAATATTTTTGAAAAATGTCAAAAATAAGAAATTATCCCAACGAGGGGCTCATTTTGAAGCGCATAAACTCCGCCCGATTTGCGAAGAGTGTCGTCACGGGTTCTGCGCGCTATTGAACCCTTTTTTCTCTAGAGAAAAAATGCTTCACCGAAAAAAGAGTCGTCCGGGCGAGGGAGGAACCATTCGCCGGGGATACTCGGCAGATGCACTTTTAAGAAAAGAACCCCGGCTCATAACCTCCCTCCCCAAGGACCTTCCCCTCCCACCTCGCGACATAGTAACATCATCTTGATAATCAGCGTCGCGAAGTGGGATATATTTATTTCTTCGTTTTTCTCGTTTACCGTAACGTGAAATAAGATAAAGACATTCTGCGAGACGAAGTGGTGTCGACGATTAGTGCTGATCCTTTTTGCGTATGTTTCAGACACCGACGGTTTTGT
>JAFWPR010000095.1 GCA_017545225.1 Clostridia bacterium | reverse complement strand
TACCCCAATCAAACCGCGTAATGTTTTTGGAAACCTACTTTTTTTCATTTTTTAAATCGGGAAACACCGAATCGGCTCTTTACGTTGCCTTATTGCAATTTTCGGCGCGTTGATGTATACTGATACGATAACTGCGGAATTTGGAAGGAGTGTTTTTGTGGAACTCGGGTTGAAACGCGGAACGGTCGCGCTTGCGCCGCACCGGCGCGAATGGGAGGACGAGGCGGAGAGGACCGCGCGAGAACTGCGGGAAATTCTTGGAGATCTTGTCGCGGACGTTCAGCACGTAGGAAGCACGTCGATCGCGACGATCATGGCGAAGCCGATCGTCGACGTCGCCCTCGCGGTTTACGACTTCAACGCATTGCTCGCCAAACGGGACGAACTTCAGGCGGCGGGTTATTATTACCGCGAACACCACAAGGACGATCTTCCGGATCAGCTTCTGTTTGCCCGCGGCAGTTATTACGACGGGACCGGCGATGTGCAGACCCACTTCATCCACGTCGTGAGGTCGGGTGGGACCGAATGGCGTGATTATATCAATTTTCGCGATTATCTCAGAGCGAAGCCCGACAAAGCGAGAGAATACGAGGCGCTGAAACTGCGTCTCGCAAACGAATGTCCGGTCGACTCCGGCCGCGAGAAGTATCTTGCCGGTAAGCACGATTTCATCACCTCGACGCTGCGTCACGCGCTCGTTTGGTCCTATCTCGGACGCCTCATACATATCGTGATCGACCGTCCGGTCGGGTACGTTCATCAAAAGGAGAAATATACGCTGACATATCCGATAAATTACGGGTATATCCCCGGTGTGCTCGGAGGGGACGGAGAAGAACTCGACGTTTACCTTCTAGGCGTGACGGAACCTCTGTCTGAGGCGGATTGCCGCGTGATCGCGTACGCCGAGCGTAAAGACGACGTCGAGGACAAACTTATCGCCGCACCTGACGGGACGGCGTTCACAAAGGACGAGATCGCTTCAGCTGTAAACTTTCAGGAAAAATGGTACGACACACGGATCGTTACGGAATAGATGCGTAAAAAATACCGCGCTTAAAACGGAGCGCGGTATTGTTTTATTTATCGGCTGCCAACTCTGGGATCGGTCTGACGCTTCTCTTCAGGATCCCGTTCATATGCGCGATCGCGACGCCGTAATTGGTGAACGGCACTCCCTGTCCGTCGGTGTTCTTCATCCGCCAGGCAATCTCGCGCCCGTTCAGCATGCAGCCCCCGCAGTGGATCACGAGCGAATATCCGCTAACGTCGTCCGGGAATTCTCCGCCCGACGTAAACTCAAACGAGGGTTCGACCCCCGTATATTTCCGTATCAGCCGGGGAAGCTTGACCGTTCCGATGTCGTCGCACTGCCTGTGATGCGTGCATCCCTCCGAGATCAGTACCCGGTCGCCGTCCTTCAACGAATCAAGAGCGAGAACGCCGCGCACCGCCACGTCGAGTATCCCTTTGTGACGCGCCATGAGAACGGAGAACGAAGTCATCGGTACGTTCTTCGGCGTCAGCTCATCTACTTTCGCAAAAACCTGACTGTCGCAAATAACGATCGACGGCGTGACTTTCTTCATCACTTCCGCGAACTCGGTATCTCTTACACACAGAGCGGAACATCCCGCGTCAAGTATCTCTCTGATCGTCTGCTGCTGCGGGAGGATAAGCCGTCCCTTAGGCGCGGCTTTGTCGATCGGGATCACGAGCACGGCGATTTCGCCCGGAGTGAGAAGATCCGAAACGATAGGGAACGGCTCGGACGCTTGCCCGCCCATCGCGGCGAGACGGTCTTTCAGACCGCTTATTCCCTCGCCGGTAACGGAGCTGACGGATACCCCGTCGCCCGCGCCGTAAAGATCGGATTTGGTAAATACGGTCAAATGCGGAACGCCGCGCTCATCAAACAGCGCGATCAGTTCACGTTCCGTCGCGCCGATCTCGGTTTTCGCGTCGGTCACTATAACGGCGATATCGGTTCGGCGCAGAATTTGTTTCGTCTTTTCGACGCGCAGTTCTCCGAGCGCCCCTTCGTCGTCGTATCCGGGCGTGTCTATTATCATGACCGGACCGAGCGGCAACAGTTCCATCGCCTTGAAAACGGGGTCGGTCGTTGTCCCGCTCACGGGCGACACCACGGCGAGGTTTTGCCCCGTCACGGCGTTGACAAGACTTGATTTTCCGGCGTTCCTTCTGCCGAAAAACGCGATGTGAACGCGATCGGCGGACGGTGTGGAGTTAAGGCTCATAAGACCTCCTTAAAATCTGAAGTCGCGCTTACCCGCCTCGATATCTTCGATATGCTCGGAGCAGATTCGCTTGACCTTCTCGTTCGGGATCTTCTCAAGCTCCCGTCTGATCAGCTCCTCGCCCACGCGGCGCGTTTCTTCACTCGCGTAGTCGGTGAGGAATTCCTTCAGCGTCATCAGCGCGTTCGGGTGGCAGCAGTTCAGTATCTGACCCGATTTGCAGAGCGACATGAACCGGTCGCCAGTCCGTCCTTCGCGGTAACACGCGGTACAGAAAGAAGGAACGTGACCGTTCTCCATCAGCCATCTGACGACCTCGTCAAGCGTCCGCTGATCGGAAACGTCGAACTGTTCCGTGTCCGTCGGACGTTCTTCTTCTGCGTACCCGCCCACTGAAGTGCGCGAAGCGCCGCTGATCTGCGATACGCCGAGCGGCAGGACCATCTCCCTGACTTTCTGTGATTCTCTCGTCGAGATTATCATTCCGGTGTAGGGAACGGCGATTCGGATGAGCGCGCACAGACGCGCGAAGATCTCGTCGGAGATTCCGTTGTCGAACGCCGAGGGATCGATTCCCTCCGCGCGTTTGATCCTCGGTACGCTGATCGTGTGCGGACCTACGCCGTGTACGGCTTCAAGATGTTCGGCGTGCATGAGGAGCCCCGCGAATTCGTATCGGTACAGTTCAAGCCCGAACAGTACGCCGAGTCCCACGTCGTCGATTCCGCCCTCCATCGCGCGGTCCATCGCCTCGGTGTGGTAGTTGTAATTGTGTTTCGGTCCCTTCGGATGGAGCTTTTCGTAACTCTCTTTGTGATACGTTTCCTGAAAGAGGATATACGTTCCTATCCCCGCCTCTTTCAGTTTTCTGTAGTTTTCAACGGTCGTCGCGGCGATGTTCACGTTGACCCGCCTGATCGCGCCGTTCTTATGTTTTATCGAATAGATCGTCTTTATCGAATCGAGGATATACTCGATCGGATTGTTGACGGGATCCTCGCCCGCCTCGATGGCGAGACGCTTGTGACCCATATCCTGAAGCGCGATAACTTCACGCTCGATCTCTTCCTGCGTGAGCTTTTTGCGGACGATACCGTCGTTCCCCTTGTGATAAGGGCAGTAAACGCATCCGTTGACGCAGTAGTTGGAGAGATACAGCGGCGCGAACATGACGATCCTGTTTCCGTAAAACGCCTGCTTGATCTCTCGCGACAGCTCGTAAGTCTTCTCGATGATTTCGGGATCTTCGCACGCGAGCAGAACGGACGCCTCGCGGTGGGAGAGCCCCCGGCAAAAAGTACCGTGGTCGGTGTACTGCGGTCTCGCCTTGTCGAGGATCTCCCCGATAAGCGCGAGGTTGTCTTTGTTCTCGTCCGCGTATTTCAGCGTTTCGAGGATCTCTTCATGGTTGATGAACTCGTCCGCGACGAGCGACTTAGGGTCGTATTTGAACATTCTTTTTCCTCCTGTCAGACCAATAAAAAAACCGACGGCGCGGCTGTCGGTGGTTAAAGACTTTTTAACTGTGAAATTACATCTTCGGGCTCAGAAAATCTTTGCCATCAGACATACCGTCCCTAATATTATACTCTGAAAGTTCTTGCCTGTCAACTCAAAAAATTGTTGTACGAGAGCCCCTTTTATGGTAAAATAGATTGGATATAGAGAAGGGAGGGACGGAACACGGATAAAGAACAACTGAAACGGGTTTTCAGAGACCCTCCCACCCTCGAAACGAGACGCCTGACGCTCCGCAAACTCAAAAAGAGCGACTGGCCCGACGTCTTCGACTACGCACGCGATCCCGAGGTCACGAAGTACCTGACCTGGTCGTCGTATAACGACGAGCGCGATGCGGTCAAATTCCTCGCTTACGTTCTTCCGCGCTATAAAAGCGGCGACTACTGTGACTGGGCGGTGGTCGAGAGGGCGACCGGCAGAATGATCGGCACCTGCGGGTTCACCTCGTTCAATTTTGAGGCGAATTCCGCCGAAGTCGGCTACGTGCTCAACCGCAAACGCTGGGGCGAGGAGATCGCCCCCGAGGCGCTCCGCGCCGTTTTGCGGTTCGGTTTCACCTATCTCGATCTGCACCGCATCGAGGCGCACTATATCGTCGGAAACGAGAAGAGTCTGCGCGTCATGCAGAAGGTCGGGATGAAATACGAGGGAATTCTCCGCGACTTTATGTACGTCAAGGGCGATTACGTGTCCGTAGGCGTCGCGGCTATCCTGGCGAACGAGTTCGACCGCTGACTGTAATATAGTATTGTTATCTTTCATACCATCCTCTCGGAGATACTTCCCCCGAAAGGATGGCAGTACATTGAAAAAAGATTTTACCGGCATCGTCGGAGTCGTCCTCGTAGGAGTTATCCTCCTTACGTTTTCCGGCACGGTCTATTCGTTCATCCGCGGCGCGAAGACGCCGGTCTCCGCCGTAAGGACGGCGGCGGTCATGGACGACGGCGCTCACGCGCGCGTCCTCGCCATCGACCCGGGTCACGGAGGAGAGGACGGAGGAGCCGTCGCGGCCGACGGCACGAAAGAGTCGGATATCGATCTTCTGATCGCCGAAGATATAGACGCCCTCTGCCTTCTGTTCGGCATTCCCTCCGTTATGACGAGAAACGCGGACGAGTCGCTTGCCGACCGGTTTCCGGACGATACGGCGGGCGGGCGGAAAGCCCGCGACCTGAGGGGCAGACTTCGCGTCGCCGAGGAATCGGACGCCGCGCTCCTTCTCAGTATCCACGCGAACAAATTCCCCGACCCGTCTGTTCACGGTATCCACGTTTTCTATTCTCCGAACGGCGACGACAGCCTTGCCGCCGCGGGTATCGCGCAGGAATACGTGAACGAAAAACTGCAGCCCGAAAACAGGAAAGAATCAAAAAAAGCGGATTCTTCGATATACCTTCTGAACAGAGCGAAAATGCCCGCGATCCTCGCCGAATGCGGTTTCATTTCGAACGGGGACGAGCTCGCCGCGCTCAAAACGCCCGGATACCGCGCGTCGGTCGCCTGCGTTCTGTTTGCCGCCGCGGCGGAATATCTCAGCAGAAAAGGATAGAAAAATGAAAGCACCGAAGACAGTATTCTCATGTACCGAATGCGGATACCAGAGCCCGAAGTGGCTCGGACGGTGTCCCGGTTGCGGAGCGTGGAATTCCTTCGCCGAAGAAACTTTCGAAGAGAAGAAAGAATCGGCGGCGGGAAAGGTCACGGGCGACCGCGCGGAGCCGTTCCGTGAAATGGATATTCCGGAGTATATGAGGGTAGAAACGGGGATCGCGGAGTTCGACCGCGTTCTCGGCGGCGGGCTCGTCGTCGGTTCAGCCGTCCTCGTCGCCGGCGAGCCGGGCATCGGCAAATCGACGCTCCTTATGCAGCTTTGCGGCAAACTCGGGGACAAAATGAAGATCCTTTACGTCTCGGGAGAGGAGAGCAGAGCGCAACTTCGTCTGCGCGCCGACCGCCTCTCGGTCGATCCCGAAAAACTCTTCGTTCAGAACGAAATATCTCTGGAACAGATACTGTCCGAATACACGCGTATAGATCCCGATATTCTCATAATAGACTCGATACAGACGCTCAACTCCTCCGCCGTCGGATCGGCGCAGGGAAGCGTGACGCAGGTCAGAGAGTGCGCCGCAGCCCTCATTTCGAGGGTCAAAACGGACGGCGCGTCGCTGCTCATCGTCGGTCACGTCAACAAGGAAGGCGGCATCGCGGGTCCCAAAGTGCTCGAGCACATGGTCGACGCGGTCATCTCCTTCGAGGGCGAACGAGGAGCGCCGCACCGCATAGTGCGCGCGGTCAAGAACAGATACGGAAGCACGAACGAGATCGGTGTTTTCGATATGACGGGCGAAGGGCTCGTCTCGGTGGACAACCCCTCCTCGATGCTTCTGGAGGGCAGGCCCGAGGGAGTGTCCGGAAGCTGCGCCGCCTGCGTTCTCGAGGGAACGAGGCCGCTGATCGCCGAGGTTCAGGCGCTCGTCACCCCGACCGTCTATCCCACGCCTCGAAGAACTGCTGACGGTATCGACTACAACAGGATGTGCCTGCTGCTCGCCGTCGTCGAAAAGCGGCTCGGTCTGCGCTTTTCGAATCACGACGTTTTCCTGAACGTCGTCGGTGGAATGCGTATCGACGATACGGCGGCAGATGCGGCTATAGTCCTCGCGCTCATCTCGTCTCTCAAGGATATCCCGGTTCCCGACGACCTGATCGCCGTCGGTGAGATCGGACTCGCGGGCGAGTTCAGATCGGTCCCGTCCGTACCTCAGCGCGTTTCCGAGGCGAAACGGCTCGGATTCAAAAAGATCGCTCTTCCCAAAAAGCAGATCGGGGGCAAGAACGGGATACAAAACACCGAGGGATGCGAACTCTTCGGAATGGCGGGCATATACGACGCCCTGACTCTTCTCGCAAAGTCGCAGAAAGGTAAAAATAATGGATAAGAAAGAATTCTACGAAAGTCCGCTCTGCTCACGGTATGCCGGAGAGGAGATGAAAAGGATCTTCTCTCCCGACCGCAAGTTTTCGACCTGGAGAAAACTGTGGGTCGCTCTCGCCGAAGCGGAGGCTGAGCTCGGCATCCCGATCACGAAAGAACAGGTCGAAGAACTCCGCGAAAATATTTACAACATAGACTACGACGCCGCGGCGCGCTACGAAAAAGAGGTGCGCCACGACGTTATGGCGCACGTCAAGGCGTACGGCGACGTATGCCCGAACGCCGCGGGGATCATTCACCTCGGCGCGACGTCATGTTACGTCGGCGACAACACCGACCTTATCCTGATGCGCGACGCGCTTCTCGAGATCAGAAAACTTCTCGTCACGGCGATCCGCGCCGCGGCGAAGTTCGCCCGAGAACAGGCGGACACGCCGACGCTCGCTTACACGCATTTCCAGGCGGCTCAGCCGACCACGGTCGGTAAGCGCGCCGTCCTTTGGATACAGGATCTCGTATCGGACCTTTCCTCCCTTGAATTCCGTCTCGGCGGTCTCCGTCTGCTCGGATGCAAGGGTACGACCGGAACGGGCGCGAGCTTCCTCAAACTCTTCGAGGGCGATCACGAGAAAGTCAAAAAACTCGATTCGCTTATCGCCGAGAAAATGAACTTTCCCGGGTGCTATCCGGTCTCGTGCCAGACGTACTCCCGCAAGGTCGATTTCGACGTTCTGTCTGTCCTCGCGGGCATAGCGCAGAGCGCGGCGAAATTCTCGAACGATATCCGTCTTCTCTCCCATCTGAAAGAGTTCGACGAGCCGTTCGAGAAAGGTCAGATCGGTTCCTCGGCGATGGCGTACAAGCGCAACCCGATGAGAAGCGAGCGGATCATGTCGCTCGCCCGCTACGTTATGACCGATCTGTTGAACCCCGCGTTCACCGCGGCGTCCCAGTGGTTCGAGAGAACGCTCGACGACTCCGCCAACAAGCGTATTTCCGTTCCCGAGGCGTTCCTCGCGACGGACGCGATCCTTCGCCTTATGACGAACGTGATCTCGGGCGGTACGGTCTACCCCGGGGTGATGAAGCGCCATCTCGACGAGGAGATCCCGTTCATCGCGACGGAAAACGTCCTTATGTACTGTACGAAGAACGGCGGAAACAGACAGGAACTTCACGAGGCGATCAGAGAACACTCCGTCGCCTGCGCGAAAGAGATTAAACTTAACGGCGCGGGCAACGATCTGCTCGACCGCATCGCGGGCGATCCCCGTTTCGGCATAACGCGCGAAGAACTCGACCGCCTTTGCGACGTCAGGTCGTTCGTCGGCAGAGCGCCCGAACAGACGAGAGAGTATTTATCCGGCGTCGTCGACCCGCTTCTTGGAAAATACGGCGGGGAACAGACCGAAGAGATAGAAATAAACGTATAAAAGAAAGGAAAACCAGGGTAACGAAAATGGGAAGAATAGCCGCTGTTGTCGGCGTCAACTGGGGCGACGAGGGAAAGGGAAGAATGGTTGACCTCTTCGCGGGAGAATTCGACGTCGTCGTCAGGTATCAGGGAGGAAACAACGCCGGTCACACGGTAGTGAACGACAGAGGACAGTTCATCCTCAACCTTCTCCCTTCCGGCATTCTGAGAGAAGACTGCGTAAACGTAATGGGTCCCGGTATGGTCGTCGATCTCGAACATCTTTGCGGAGAGATCGGACGGCTTCGCGAGAGGGGAGTGAAGGTCACGCCCGACAATCTTAAAATAAGCGACAGGGCGACGATCTGCATGCCGTATCACAAGCTCCTCGACTGTCTCGAGGAGGACCGACTCGGAGCGGGCGGATTCGGATCCACGCGCCGCGGTATCGCGCCCGTGTACGCCGACAAATATATGAAAAAGGCGTTCCGTCTCGGCGATCTTCTTGATCCCGGATATATCGACGAGCGTATCGACGCGATCGTCGAGTGGAAAAACATCACGGTCCGCGACGGATACCGCGCTCCCGCGGTCGAATCCGAAGCGATGAAGAAATGGCTTGACGAGTTCGGCTCGCCCCTCAAAGAGTTCATAACCGACACAACGGCGTACCTGTCAGGCGCGGTAAAAGAAGGCAAATCAATAATGTTCGAGGCGCAGCTCGGCGCGCTTCGCGACATCGATTTCGGTATCTATCCGTTCACTTCGTCCTCGTCCACGATCGCGTCTTACGCACCGATCGGCGCGGGCGTCCCGTTCGTTTCGCTCACCGAGACCGTAGGAATAATGAAAGCGTATTCAAGCTGCGTCGGCGCGGGCCCGTTCACATGCGAACTCTTCGGCGATGAGGGCGACGCTCTGCGCGAGGCGGGCGGCGAATACGGAGCGGCTACCGGCAGACCCCGCCGCGTAGGCGGATTTGACGTCGTAGCGTCGAAGTACGGCGCGATGATGCAGGGAGCCGACTCGATCGCTCTCACCAAACTCGACGTTCTCTCGTACCTCGACCGTATCCCGGTCACGGTAAAATATATGATCGACGGGGAAGAGTCCGACTTCTTCCCGCACGGTTCCCGCCTCAACAGAGCGAAGCCGGTCACCGAGTATTTCGACGGCTGGGGATGCGATATCTCCGGCTGCCGCAAATTCGACGATCTGCCGGATAACGCGAAGAAATACGTCCGTTATATCGAAAAAGCCGTCGGAGTCCCGATCAAATACGTCTCCGTCGGAGCGGACAGAGACGCGATTATTTATATGTAATAAAAAAAGCCTTCCCCTTGAGGGGAAGGTGGGTCCGAAGGACCCGGATGAGGTGACAGAAACGGGTTGGCCTCATCAGGATCGATCAACATTTTTTCAGTTCTTTTACCGCTTTCCTCGGACCGGGGAAAGCGGTTTTTAATGCCCGTTTTTGTCAGCCGTTCCGAGAACGAAAGACTCGCAGTCAACGCACTGAGAAACGGTCGGATTTGCCTCGTGCGTGCCGATCCTGACTTTATCGAGCGCGCAGTAGTCCTCGCCGTTCGCGTGATTCGCGCACTGCTTGACGGAACATTCGATACAGTGGTTCTTCTTGCAATCGTTCATTTTTATGATCCTTTCGGTGACGTATCGTCGTTTCGTAGTATTCTCCTCAATTACGAAAAAAATACGAGCAAATCGAAAAAAAACTATTGACACCGGCCTCTGAGGGTAATATAATAACATCTGAACAGATGTAAAAATGTTCAAATGAACAAATAAAACCGGAGGAACACGGTAATGACAAACGGTCAGCCCGATATGTCGGCGAAAGAAAACGATTATCTCGCCGTTCACGAAGACGTTGTGAAAAGAGTGCTCGAACGCCAGCCTGCCGACGAATACCTTTACGATCTCGCCGAACTGTTCAAGGTGTTCGGCGACTCGACGAGGATACGCATCCTCTACGCGCTTTTTGAGAGCGAACTTTGCGTCGGCGACCTCGCGGGCATTCTCGCGCTCAGCCCGTCAGCCGTCAGCCACCAGCTCAAGATACTGAAAGACGCTAAACTCGTGAGGTTCAGACGGGAAGGCAAAATCATTTTTTACTCGCTCGACGACGATCACGTAAGGACGATCCTCTCGATGGGAATGGAACACGTCGAGGAATGAGAAAGGACAAATAATTATGAAAAAAACGTATTCCGTTGAGGTCGACTGCGCGAACTGCGCCGCGAAAATGGAAGAAGCCGTAAAGGGCACGCCCGGCGTCGCCGCCGCGACTCTCAATTTCATGACGCTCAAACTCAAAGTTGAATTTGAGGACGGCGCCGACGAGGCCGCCGTCATGAAAGAGGCGCTGAAACGCTGCAAAAAAGTCGAAAGCGACTGCGAAATATTTTTTTGATCTATGAAGTATAAATTCACGAAGAAGCAAAAGCGGCTCCTGATCCGCATAATCGTTTCCGCGGCGGTCTTCGCCGTCGGGATCGGATCGCTCTTTCTTTTTCCGTCGTTCCCGTGGATCGGACGCGGCATACTGATCGCGTCCTATCTCGTCGCCGGATACGACGTTCTCCGTAAGGCCGCGCTCGGAGTCGTACGGGGACGTATATTCGACGAGAATTTTCTCATGGCGGTCGCATCGCTCGGCGCAATGGCGCTCACCGAGTTCTCCGAGGCGGCGGCGGTAATGATCTTCTATCAGACGGGAGAACTGTTCCAGAGCGTAGCCGTCGGAAAAAGCAGGAAAAGCGTCGCCGCGCTCACGGAGATCAGACCCGACACGGCTAACCTCGTAGGAAACGACGGCGTAACGGAGGTCGATCCGGAGGACGTCTCCGTAGGCTCGGTGATCGCGGTTTACCCCGGGGAACGAATACCTCTTGACGGCGAAATAATTGAAGGCAGAACGACGCTCGACGCCGCAGCGCTCACCGGAGAGGCGATCCCCGTTGAGGCGGGGGAGGGCGACTCCGTCGTCAGCGGATGCGTAAACGTGACCGGAGCGATAAAAGTCAGAACGACTAAGGAATTCACCGAATCGACCGCGACGAGGATCCTCGAACTCGTCGAGGATTCGACGTCGCGAAAATCCCGCCCCGAGGCGTTCATCACACGATTCGCAAAATACTATACTCCCGCAGTATGCGGAACGGCTCTCGCGCTCGCCTTGATCCCGCCGCTTGCGTCGCTGATCTTCGGCGGCGAACCCGCGTGGCGCGAATGGATATCCCGCGCGCTCACCTTCCTCGTCGTTTCCTGTCCCTGCGCGCTCGTTTTGTCCGTTCCGATGGCGTTTTTCGGCGGTATCGGATGCGCTTCAAAGAACGGAATCCTCGTAAAAGGCGCGAACTATCTTGAACTTCTCGCAAAAGCCGGGGGCGCCGTCTTCGATAAGACCGGAACGCTGACGGAGGGCAAATTCCGGGTATCGCGCGTCGAATCGCTCTGCGGACTCGGCGAGGAAGATATAATTAAATACGCCGCGTTCGCCGAATCCGTCAGCACCCATCCCGTCGGAGTTTGCATACGCGAGGCATGTCCCGATAAACCCGCGGCAGGGGACGTCATGGAGATTTCCGAAATTCCCGGACGGGGCGTCGAAGCGACCGTTCTCGGAAGACGCGTCTTCGTCGGTAAGAGCGAAAATGCGCCTCTCTCACAAAGTACTCCGGGAGTCACCGTTTCCGTCCTGATCGACGGAAAAGAGGAGGGAAGGATAACCGCTTCCGATACAGTTAAAGAGAGCGCGAAAGACGCGCTCGCCGCGCTCAGATCGCTCGGCGTCAAAAAGACGTATATGCTGACGGGCGACCGCGAGAATTCGGCTCGTCTCGTAGCCGACGCCGTCGGGGTCGACGGCATGAGAGCGGGTCTTCTTCCCGCCGACAAGGTCGGAGAACTCGAAAAGATAATGAAAGAGTCCTCGCCCGTCCTTTACGCGGGCGACGGAATAAACGACGCTCCGGTCCTCGCGCGAGCCGACGTCGGCGTCGCCATGGGCGCGCTCGGTTCGGACGCCGCGATCGAAGCGGCGGACGTCGTCATAATGGACGACGATATGAAACGGCTCCCGCTCGCCGTCAGGATCGCCCGGAAGACGGTCCGGATCGCGAAAGAGAACATAGTTTTCTCTCTCGCCGTCAAGGCTGCGTGCCTTATCCTCGGCGCGCTCGGGATCGCCGGTATGTGGGTCGCGATCTTCGCCGACGTCGGAGTGATGATCCTCGCCGTCCTCAACTCAGCAAGGGCTTTGAGGATCAAATAATTGAGTTGTTATAGGGCAAAGTGAGTTATCCTGAAAACGTGTTGTTTTAGGCAAAGCAGTTTATCCTGTCGATAGTTTTCGTAATAGCCAATAAGAAGAGGTGCAATGAAAATGGAAGAGGGCTTGAAATCATTATTTGCCCTGTATAAAGGGACAAACTGGAGTGAAAATAATATTACCCAAGAAGAATTAACTGTTGCAAAGAGACAAGGGTATCTCTTTGATTATCCTGAATTTGAATCACATTCAGATTCTTTGAAAAGAAGGCACGAGATTCTCTCGCATATTGATCCGAAGGACGTTGCAAATGCGTTTCTGTTCAGTTTATCCACGCGAAAACTTGAATACAGATCAGCCTTGGGAAGTTATTATTACCTGAGTGCTATTCCTGAACATGATTTTATGAAGAGCCATAATGAAATTCTCGCAGCGGCTGGAAATCATTGTTATCTTTGCGGCTGGACTGCATGGGAAACAATACCGAGCAGGCAATCCATAAAGAGCGGTTATAACTTTTATAATTGGGCGCGATACAAAGACGGAGGTATTTCAATCGGGATCATTGGAATCAATTATGCGCTTTTTGATTTGGAGCAGTTTATAAAACTGCCGAAAGTTACGCCTACGGAAAAAGACAAACAAATCTTTAGGGATATCCTGTCCTGCGTGGACTGTTTGAACAGTTCGGATAAAGCAGGCAAACTCAGAGACACAATCACCAAAGCAAAAATACTGAAGAGTAATAAGGATGAAGTATCGGTTCTGTTGGGAGAGTTGGGAATCTGCGGCATTCTTGCAAGTAATGATTTCCCAGCTTACGATACTTACTTTGCAAATGAATATGAAAGAGACCCAGTAGAATATAAGAATGACTTTGAATATCCCGTCAACAGATGGCATGCGAGAGACGGTATCAATACCGAGAGATTAAACGCAGTTTTTGGATTTGCGTTAAAAGCTTAGCTTTATAGACCTGGCTAAGAAAACGAAAGGAAAACCAGGGCAGGTAAAAGCCACCGCTCCGCGCCCCGTCGCCACAGCCTATGCTACGGCTTACGGACGCTCCGCTCCTTTATGAACCATTAAAGCTTTCATTAAGGTCCCGCCCCTTACTTTCCCCGCTTTTTCACTAACTTTCCTTTATTTTCAGGGCTAAATCACCTTTTTTTCTTGCTTTTCCCGTCATTTCAGGGTCATTGAAAGACCCTTGAATTGAGTTGAAAAGAAGAGAAATGATTGGACCCAATCTCACTCCCGCTCTTATC
>JAFWPR010000094.1 GCA_017545225.1 Clostridia bacterium | reverse complement strand
CCGCTCGAGTGGGCGGTAGAAGCCGGCATCATCAACGGCACGGACGGCAACCGACTCGCGCCGGACGGATTCGCGACCCGCGAGCAGTTCGCGGCGATAATCGAAAGATACGACAACTCTTTCACGCTCCGTTACAACGCTCCCGTAATACGCTCACACTATACCGAAAAAGAATACCCTCTCGTGACTGACGCCGATATCTACGTCTCGCCGGACGGCGACGACTTGAACCCGGGAACGTTTGAAAAACCTCTTGCTACGTTCGCCGGAGCCGTCGCAAAAGTCCGTGAGATTAAGGCGGCCAAAACAGAGGGAGATATAACTGTCGCGTTCAAAGCCGGGAATTACGGACCCGTTGAACTCGAACTTACCGCGGAAGACTCCGGATCGTCCGAACAGAGGATAGTTTACTGCAAATACGGAGACGGCGAAGTTATCTTTGACAACGGAGTAACCGTAAAAGAGAGCGATTTTCTCCCGCTCGGCGAGGACGAGCGCGGACTTTTCAACTCGAAATTTGCGGACAGGATCAAAAAAGCCGATATCTCGTTCCTCGACCCGATCCCGGGTTACGACGACTTCGCCCTTTTCGGTGAAGACGGGCTCCTCACCGTCGCGCGGTATCCCGACAAATACTCGGACGGGACGGATCAGTTTTTGAAGGCGGCGGAGACTTACGACTGGTATAATCTCAACGTTTTCAGTACGGTCCTGCAAAAGAGGCTCGCCGCGTACGACGACTCCGTCTTTCCCGAAATGCGCATATTCGGGTACATACTGCGCGGATTCCGCAGAGACCGCTACGAGATACAGTCCTATGACAGGGAGACCCATCTTCTGAAAGTCGGGAGGACACCCGCAACCGAGTTCGGAGGCCTTCTTCGGCTCGGATGGCGCGACGCAGACGGAGACGGCATAAGAATGATACTCATGAACGTGCCGTACGAACTTACGGTCCAAGGCGAATACTGGGTAGACAGATCGACAGGCACGCTTTACGTTCTCGAACCGTCGGGAGATTATCACATATCTCTTCCCCACGGAGATAAGACGCTCCGCGGAGTAGAAAACTACGAGACGGGCAACGGGTACGCGGCGGCGCCTGACTATTGCGCGATATACGCCGAAGACACTGGATATATCACTTTCCGCGGCCTGAGGTTCACCGGGAACGTCGGAGAGTTCGTTCTCGGGTACGGGACGTCGGAATTTGAGTTCGACAGGTGTTCGTTCGATCACTGTACGGGGAGAAACGCGCTTCTATTTGAGTTTTCTCTTCCCGACGCTCCCCTCGGCCTTCGCGTCACCGACTGCGAGTTCGGTCCGTGCGTCGGCCGCCACGTTTACGTTTTCGACGAAGCTGACGGACCCGGCAGATACACGAACAGATCGGACGTATTCATCGACAACTGCCTGTTCTGCGGTTCCAATCTGGGTTATGACGCAGAGGGCGCGGTGAATCTGCACGCATGCAGCGGCGGGACCGTCTCCCACAACCGTTTCGAGGAATGCAGCAGGTGCGCGATCGTATTCACCGGTTCCTGCGACGTCGTAATAGAGTACAACGATTTCGATTCCGTCATGCTGAACTCGGACGACGGAGGCGTGACTTACGCATGGGGCGACGTACTCGGCAACAACGTGATAAGATACAATTGTTACGGAGCGGTACCCGACGGGAGCGTCGGCGTTTTCGCCCATTATTGCGACGACGGCGACTGCGGCACTTTGATGTACGGCAATCTGCTGTTCGACGCGGGGTCGGTCATGTATCACGGAGCGGGACGCGACAACGAACTGCGCGAAAACGTCCTGATCGGTCAGATCGACGTGAACTGCGGATCGTACACGGAAGAGATCATCGCAGCGGGCGACGCCGCCCTTGCGGAAAACTACTCGGTCGGTTATCTGTCCGACTGCTGGAGCACGGTACGCGGATATATCGAAACGGTCCCCGGATATGCCGAGGCTCTTGAATCGAGACGACCCGGCGCGACGGGTCTGATCTTTGATTTCAGTCGCGCAGGGGAAAAAGGATTCTTCCTCGCTCCGACGAACTATTTTACCGACAACCTTTTCATCAATCAGGACGGCAGTGTGAGGATCGGACTGTCCGGTAACGCCGCCGATTACTGTACTATAGAAGGAAACAACGCGTGTTCGTTCGCCGAAAACCCGGTTTTCGTCAACCCGACGCTCGGGGACTACAGGATCAGAGACGGCGCGGAGTTCCCGGATATACATTTTGAAGAAATCGGCAGATATTGAATGATCGTGATATAGCCTTCCCCTCGAGGGGAAGCCTCTGCGATACCCGTAGCGATACCGAATTATCATTGTCAATTTCAATTGTCAATTGTCATTTCAACCGGAGGACGTGCGGTATGAAAAAAATCATCTCTATCTTCATTGCGGCGATAATTTTCGCGACAGCGATCGCCGCGGCTCTTACCTCTTCCGCGGCGTCCGGCTTTTCGGACGTTGAAGACGGCCGCTGGAGCGCGTCTTCGAGAGAATACGCCGTGAATGAGGGCTATATGAACGGCGTGGGCGGCGG
>JAFWPR010000093.1 GCA_017545225.1 Clostridia bacterium | reverse complement strand
CAGCGACGTCAAAGCAGACGACTACTTCTACGTTCCCGTAATGTGGGCAGTGGCGAACAAGATCACGACCGGTACTACCCCGACCACGTTCGGTCCGGAAGAGACCTGCACGAGAGCTCAGGTCGTCACGTTCCTTTACAGGTACGCAGGATAAACCTCAATTACGAACAAAAAAGCAGGCTGCTTGATTGCAGCCTGCTTTTTTTCGTTTTTTCTTACTCTCCGATTATCATGATCTGCACCGTGCGCGTGCGTCCGCGCGTCTGGTCCCAGTCGATGAAATGGACGCGGCCGAATTCTCCGAGATCGGCGGCCCCGTCGTCTATCACGACGGTGACGCTTCTGCCGATTATCGACGAGCGAAGATGCGCGTCGGTGTTGTGGCATCCGAAATTGTCCTCGCCGTGTTCCTCGGCGAAGTCGAGCGCCTTCTGCCCGGGGTGCAGATACATCCCCTCGGTCCTGCACGTCGGGATCCACTCCTCAAACACGTTCACGAGGTCCTGCTGGAGCGTTTCGAGCCCCGTCATCGACTTGTCGAACGCGCATTCCTGCGTTATCACGGAGCAGGTCGTGTGGTGAGAGTAGACTACGACGATACCGTCCCTGATCTTCGATTCGGCGACCGCTTCCTTCACTTGGTCGGTGATATCGTGGAAGCTTACCGCGCGGTGGTTCGATTCGACTTTGAAAGATTTTTTGAATACCATATCTTACTCCTTTTTAAGATCGTCCGCGGCGCGCCTCGTCGCGGCTATCATTTCGTCTATCATCGCGATAGGATCGTCGGCGTTCATGATGCCAGACGCGGCTCCCGCCGCCTCGCTGCCCGCCATGATGAAATCGTAGACCTGATCGCCGTTCGTGATACCCGCCGCCTGCTCGACGAGGATGTCGGGATAGATCTCCTTGATCACTCTGATCGAATCCTTCACGTAGTCCATCGGCGAGACGCCGTTGCCGCCGCCGATTATCGCGGACGGCTCGGGGTTGATAATATCCGGATGAAGCTGGGCTATCGCCTTCGCCTCTTCGAGCGTGTCGGCGCACGCGAAGACGAGAAAATCGAGCTCGCGCGCCCTGTCGATCGTCTTTTTCATCTGAGGCAGGCTCATCGGCTTTTCGCAGTGGTTGATGACGACGCCCTGCGCGCCAGCCGCCTTGAGCGCCTCCGGAAGGATATCCGCCATGCCGCGTCCCGGACGGAGCGTGTCCATATACGGCGCGAGGACGATAAGGTGTTTCGTGTTCTCGACCACCCGGCGGATCTCCACCGCGGGAGTGATGAACAAAACGTCGATATCGTATTTCTCCGCCGCGCGGTCCGCCGCTTTGGCGTACTCGAGCACCGTATCTCCGTAAATATAGTTTTTCGTTCCTATTTCAAAATAAGGAGTTCTTATCTTCGGTTTCATCAGGCCTTACCTCCGATCGTAACGACTTTGAATCCCATTATCCTGCCGAACGCCGCGATCGCGTCCGCGTCGTTCCCGTAAACCATCGCGGAGTGGTGCGTGCCTCCCGCGAGAGAATACTCCTTCAGAAATTCCGGCAGCGGCAGAGTCGGTCTCATCCATCCCTGGACGCCCGCCGAATACGCGCCGGTCCGCGACCCGAGATCTTCGATCCGGACTTCCGACAGGATGAGCGAGAAGCCGTCCTCCGTCGGCGCGAGATTGACGAGGACCGCGTCGCCCTTTCTGAAGCATCCGCCGAGCGCGACCGTGTCGCCGCAGGAGTTGTAGTTGAACTCGCTGTCGACGATCGTCGGAGCCCACGCCGAAAGGCGCGGGTTCATCTCGCCCATGTGAGAAAGCAGGATCACGTTCTCAGCCCAGTCGGGGCAGAACATCTCGCAGAACGTCGTATCGGGGAACGCCCTGAGCAGCGACGCGACGAGTCCGGCTGTGAGGTTGTCTCCCTCGCCCGCGTAGCCGAGCCCGCGTTCCATCACCTTGCAGCACTCGACGAACGGCATCTTCGGAAGTCCCGACTCGTCCGCGTGAAGGAAGTTCACCGTCACGCCGTCGAGGCGCTCCGCCTCCATCCATTTGCGGACCGCGAGGCCGGTCTTCGCAGCCAGTCTGTAGTTCTCCTCGTTCTTAACGCGGACGTCGTAATGCTCTCTGTCGTATTCGATATCGGCGTCGATCTCGGCGTCAGTTACCTCTGAAAGATATTTTTCGGCGTCCGCCGCCGTCATTCTGACGGTCTTCGCGCCGATCGCCTTTTCGTATTCTTCGTCCGATATACGGAAATCGCCCATTCCCTCGAATTCGCCGCCGACCATGCCGATACGCGCGGAGCGGAACGTCTTCGCGGCGTACGCGGCGCGGATCTTCCCGCACAGCTCGTCGAGCACGGGCGAGTTGTCAACGTGACCGACGCAGAGTTCGTAACGGATCCTGTTTCTCTTCAGGATATTGCACATGTCCTGAACGCCGTGGATGCCGTGGTTGTCCATGATACGGTCTTCCGTCTCGGCGAACCTCAGCAGCTCGAGATCGGGCGTCGTGTCGAAGACGATGATCGGCGTCAGCAGACTCTTCAGCGCGTCCGCCGCCTCGAGCGACGGAGAATACGCGAGGTGCTGCGTTATCACCGCGCAGATTTCGGGATCCGAGTTGAACTTCGCGGCGGCGCGGTCGAACTCCGGTTTTATCCGGCAGACCTCGTCCGCGGGAACGACTTCAAATCCGCGGTCCTCGATCATCCCGATAAGCTTGTTCATGTAGAGGACGACGGGGTCTCTCCACTTTTCGTTGCTGTCGTCGTACAGTTTTATGTACAGCGGCAGGTAACCCACTTTGATCTTTTTCATGTTTTCACTCCCCGTAAATCGAACGGCGCGCGCCGTCGATCAGTTTTTTCGCGTTGCCGTACATCATAGAAGACACGTCCTCGCGCGTGCATCCGAGCGTTTCGCACGCCCGCTTGAAGGCGAGCAGTTCCTCATAGACGAAGAACGTTATCTTTTCCGCCTCGGCGGGGCTGACCTCGCGCAGATGTCTGTCCTGAGACGGGTCGCCGTAGAGTCCCGGCGGAACGAGGTTTATATACGTTCCGTTTTCCTCTATCCGGTGCGTCCTCATCCTGAGGATCGGCATATCCGTGCCGTACATCACGTGCCCGGGGCCCGCGTTCCTGATGACCTCGGTTATCGCGTACTCGCAGCAGTTCGCCGTGAAATCGTACATGAGGTCGGGAGCTCGGTTCAGGTAATCGGTGAAAGCGTTTCCTACGTCTTCTTTCACGTATGCGCGCCCGATATGGGCGATTATCAGCCGTACGTTCGGGAACAGTTCTTTAATCTCGAGTATCTGTTCGAGGTTGACGGGATCCCTGAGCCGTCCGTCGCGCGGGATGTGGAGCATCACGATCGCGCCGAGCTCGTCCATTCTCTTCAGCTGTTCCTTCGGGAAAAAGTCGAAGATGCGTATCTCTTTTTCGGGTATGTAGGCCGGCGCGAGATCGAGATACGATTTCAGGCCGAGGAAGCCGCCTTTTCGTATCATCCGCTCGACCTCGTCCGCGCTCTGTGTCGGGTGGCTGTAGTAAAGAGCGGGCCAGCCCGTCACCCTCGACGCTTCGGCGACGTAGTCGTTGTTCGCCGCGCCGCTTTTTATATCCCAGACCTCGTTCGTGAACATCAGGGCGGATACGTCCTTGTCCGGGAACAGAAGACGGTACGTCTCCTTCAGGTCCTCGATGCTGTTGTCTTTCGCCACGAGCGACGGCCAAAGGACGGTTCTGCTCTCTTCGTCCGCCGGTTTCGGAACGGTCAGAGAATCGAGCCACACGTGCGTGTGGACGTCGAGTATTTTATCGGGAAGAAAGCTTCTTAGTTCTTCCTCGTATACTCTTTTGTCATTTTCGGTAACTTCAAATAAAGCCATAATAAAACCCCCGGGTATATTCCTGATTATTATACCATGAAAACGGGTCAAAGTAAACAGGGACGGGACGCTCTCCGCGCCATTTGAATATTGACAAATCGCGTTTTTCACGTATAATTAATTCGGAGAAAAAAACGGAGATCAGATATGAAATATTACATAGGACTCGATATAGGAACGTCGGCGGTCAAGGGCGCGCTGATGGGTGAGGACGGGACGGTCGTCCGCGTCACGGACAAAAAGTTTTCGTACGTTTTCGAAGGCTCCTTCAAGCTGCTCGACCCCGATCGGTTCGTGAATACGTGTTTCGCCGTCATACGGGATCTCGCATCGTCGGCGGACGGCGCGATCGCCGCGCTCTGCTCCTGCTGCGCGTCGGGCAATCCCCTTTTTCTGGACGAGGATCTGAAACCGCTGACGCGCATAATAGGCTGGCAGTCGGAGATCCCTCAGGAAGACCTCGACGCCGTTTACACTAAACGGGAACAGGACGATATTTACCGCATCGTCGGGTGGGATTTCTTTAACGGTATGCCCGCCGCGAACCTCGCGTGGATCAAGCTGCACAGACCCGATATACTGAAGAAGACGAAGATGCTCACGATGAGCGCGGAGTATATGAACTTCCTGCTCACCGGCAAATGGGGCGTGTCGCGCTCGATGGGAACGCCGTTTTACCTGATCGATCAGGAAAAGGGCGAGTACTCGAGGATGATGCTCGACAAGTTCGGCCTTCGTGAGGACATGCTCCCGCCGATATTTGAGAAGGGGACCGTGCTCGGTTCCGTCCTTCCCGACAAAGCCGAAGAACTCGGACTTGACACAAGTACAAAAATCGTTCTCGGGTCGTTCGACCATCCGTCCGGCGCGCTCGGCGCGGGCGTGTTCGACGAGGGAGATCTGCTTCTCTCCTGCGGAACCTCGTGGGTTGAGCTGTTCCCGGTCGCCTCGCGCGATTTCGCGCTTTCGACCGGCTGCCTCGTCGACAAATTCATGATCGGCGGGACGCCCTGGTGCGTGATGGCGTCCGTCGATTCACTCTCCGACAGGATCGACGCGCTTCGTAAGCGCTTCTTCGGGGGGATCTCATACGACGAGTTCGACGTACTCGCCGCCGCGGGAAAACCGGGATGCGGCGGTCTCAGATTCGGCTTTACGGGCGGCGACGGCGAAAAAGCGGAAGGTCACGAAAAGCCCGATATCGCCCGCGCGATAATCGAGAGCGGGGCGTATCTTCTGAAGGATAATCTCGCGAAGCTGAGAAAGATCGGTCTTCACGCCGACCGGATAACCGCGATCGGCGGTATCACGAACTCGAAGGTCTGTATGGATATAATCTCCGACGTTATGGGCGGAAAGATAAACGTTGTGAACGGCCAGTCCGCCGGAGCGGTCGGCTCCTGCCTGCTGGCGGGGATCGGGACCGGGGCGTTCCCGGGCGAAAAAGAGGCGTTTGAGATAATGAGAAGGCGGCAGATAAAATGAGGAAAGAAGCGCTCGAGGCGGCGAAGTCCGCGTTCGTCACCGAATCGGAATGTATAAGGGAAATGGCGGGGTACTTCGATGAAGAAAAGTATTCCCGCGCGGCGGAACTGCTGAAGTCCGCGCCGCGCATCGGCGCGACGGGGTGCGGCCACTCCGGTATCCTCTGTCAGCACTTCGCGCATCTGATGTGCTGTATCGAGAGACCCGCGAAATTCATCTCGCCCGCGGAAGCGGTCCACGGCGGGACGGGGTTCCTTCAAAAAGGGGACGTGTGTCTGTTTGCCTCGCGCGGAGGCAGGACAAAGGAGCTTCTGCCGATAATAGACATTTGTAAAACAAAAGGCGTTCATATCATCGCGGTCACCGAGAACGGAGATTCCCCGCTCGCGAAGAGCGCGGAAGTCGTTCTTCATCAGCACGTGAACCGCGAAACGGACCGCGACAACTGTCAGGGAACGACGTCGTCGACGGCGCTCGCGGTGATCTTCCACGTCCTTCAGACGATACTGATCGAAGAGACGGGATTCAGAAACGAACAGTTTGCTCTTATCCACCCCGGAGGCGCGGTCGGAGAAAGACTGAATAATAAAAAAACGGAGGACTAAAAAATGGAATTCAAAGTTTACCAGAAGGAACTCGAACTGCAGTCGCGCGGATGGGTACCCACCTTCCACGACGTAAGTAAAGAAGTTATCGAGATCGTCGCGGCGTCCGGCGTCAAGAACGGCACGGTGACGATCGCGTCGCATCACACCACCTGCTCGGTCATGATCCAGGAATGCAGCCACGACGTCGACTCGTTCGATCTCGAGTACCTTCAGCACGATCTGCTCGACATCATGAGAAAGATGATCCCCGACTTCGCGGACGAGGGCCAGTACCGCCATCCCGGACCGATCCATCTGAAATTCGGGCGTCACGTAAACGAGCCCGGCGACTTCACGAGCATGAACACCGACGGTCATCTGCGCTCCGTCTTCTTCGGAAGATCCGAGGTCATGACGATCAAGGACGGCGTCCTCGACGGCGGCGAATTCGCGCATATCTATTTCGTCGACTGGGACCACGTCAGGGCGCGTCACAGACAGCTCAATATCACCGTCATGGGAACGTCGGACGACGTCGGCGACCGCAAGTGGAACAACGGAGAGACGATCAACACCCTCCGCAAGTACACCGACGAGGAAAAAGCGGACGACGTTCATTACACGCTCCAGCAGAAGAGATAAAAAAGATGAGTGGGAATTTGCCCGTCGGCAAATTCCCCTCATTGTCTCTTCACTTTTCTCTCTTCTCTTTTCACTGATAAAAAAAGAGCCGGTCTCCCGGCTCTTTTTTTATCTTTCGGATACTGTGTAAAGGGAGTAGAAGTATCCCTTTTGTTCCATCAGTTCGTCGAACGTTCCGCGCTCGGTGACCGCGCCGCCTTTGAGGGCGAACAGGCCGTCGCAGCGGCGGAGGACGTTCTCGTCGAGGTCGTGCGTGACGATCACGCGGGTGAAGCCGTCGAGATTCAGGATCGCGTCGAGCACCCCGAACGACGTCTCGGCGTCGAGGGACGCCGTAGCCTCGTCGACGAAGAGGACGGGCGTCTTGCGCAAAAGCGCTCTGGCGATCGAGATCCTCTGCCGCTCGCCGCCGGAGAGACCGGAGCCGTTTTCTCCGCAGAGATAGTCGGCGCCCTTTTCTTCAATAAGCTTTGAGAGGCCGGACATGCGCACCGCGCGGTCGATCTCTTCCGCGGGGAATTCGGAGAACATCGTGATATTGTCGAGGATCGTGCTGTTGAACACGAACACGTTCTGCTGGATGATCGAAACGAGGTCGTAAAGGGACGAGGGGGATACCTCCCTGAGCTCCTTCCCGTCGTAGAGGATCTCGCCTTCGTAGTCGGGGGAGGACGCCATCAGCAGATTCAAAAGCGTCGACTTTCCGCTCCCGGAGCCGCCGACGAGCGCGTAGCATCCGCCGGCGCGGAAGTCCATATCGACGGATCCAAGCACGGGCTTGTTCTCCTCATAGGAGAATCCGAGGTCGCGGATCGAGATCCCGCGGGTCAATTCGGGGGCGATATGGCAGCCCTCGTCCGGGACGTTTTTGCTGAGCGCCGCCGCCAGTTTGTCGATCAGCCCGAAAGAGGACTTCGCGCCCGAATAAAACGTCGGGAACGTCCTGATCGGAGCAAGAATGAAGTTCAGAAGCTGTACGAAGACGATGGCGGTACCCGCCGTGATCCCTACCTTGCCGGAAAGCGCGAGCGCGGCGGCTACGAAGAACACGCCGAACTGAAGGATCCCGCCCGCGATCCCGGACGCGTAACCGACGAGTACGGTGACCCGGGTCCGTTTTTTTGAGGCGGCGGCGACGGCATCGTTGCTTTTTCCGTGGATACGGGAGATATTTCCTTCGGCCTTGAAGCTCTTGATCACCGCGAAACCGGTGAGAACGTCTTTCAAAAATCCGGTATAGCTTTCCTTTTTGTCCGAAACGTCCTTTTCCGCGACCGTCGCTTTATTGCCGAGGATGACGGAAACGATTATCGGCAAAAGAGAAAACCCGATCGCGATCAGCGTCAGGAGCGGACTGTACCAGATCATGAGTCCGAGAGCGCCGACGAACGTGACGGCGACTTCCACCGTCGTCTGAAGCTGATTTACGAAGTCGCGTTCGATCGTGTTCACGTCGTTTGAGAGAGCGGAGATGTAAAGCGACGAGTTTTCGCCGGAGAACGCCCGGATGCCCTTCTCCATAAGACGGTCGAATACGTACCCGCGGTATTGCTTCATAGCCTTCACGCGGAACGCGGAGAGGAAAACGCGGTCGATCGCCCAAGCGATCAGAAGCATTGCGAACGCGGCGGCGCCGATGATCAGAAGCGTAGGAAAGCCGTACGCCTGCTCCCCGGAGATCAGGTCGGAGATCGCCTTGATCAGCCACGAGATCACGAGATTCGCCGCCGCGGCGAGCAGAGCCGCGATCACGGTCAGGGTGAGATTGAATTTATTTCTTCTGAAGAGTTCCTTGATAAACGGACGGCGCAGCGCCCGTAGTTCTTTTTTATTCACCGTCTTTCTCCTTTCCTTCTCTGACGGACCGCCAGAGAGCTGCGAAGTCTTCGTTTTCGAATCCTTTTACGGCGACCTCGACGGCGTCCGCCGCCGTCGCGCCTATATCGTCGTACACGCTCGCGCCTTCTATCCGGTCGATAAAGCGGATGTCGCTCTCGTCGTAACTCGGCGACGCGTCGAAGAACTCCGCGAGTTCTTTCGCCCTTATCAGCGTATCGCGAGCCTCATCCGTCTTTCCCGCCAGGAACCGGGCGCCCGCCTCAACCGCGAGGAACGCGGCGGTCACCTTATCGAGGAAGTTCGGCCGGTCGCCCTCGCGGAGCCCGAGAAAGAACCCGATCGAGAGATCGAGGATCGCCTCCGCCGATGCGCTGTCGCCGCGCGAGAGGAATACGTTCGTATAACCGATGACGATATCGCACAGAGATTCGACGAGCGTCGCCGTCGCCTTCGAGAGAAACGGCGACGCCTCCTCCGCGCGGTCGCTCACGGCAAGGACGTGGCCGATCTTGTGAGTGAAGAGGCCGCCCGCGTTATGCTTCTTAAACAGTTCGATCCCGCGGTCGATCTCGCCGAGCCCCAGATACGTTTCCGCCATTTTCCCGTAAATAGTCTGTTCGCTGATCTCGGGGTCTTCGTTCTGCCCGAGCAGAGGCAGGGACGCCTCCAGAAGCTCGAGCGCGCGGCGGAGCAGAGCGCGGTCCCCGCTCTCGAATCCGAAAGCGCCGTACGTCGAAGCGCACTCCCGCACTACGGCGAACGAGTTCGGGTACTTTTTGAGCGCCGTCTCCGCCTCGGTGAGACCCGCCCGGTCCTTCAGCCGTCTGTATTCCCGCAAACGTTTCACCGTCGCGTCGAGGCGGTTGTCGACCATCCTGTAGCCGAGCAGAACGTCCACGGACGTGTCGAAGAAGTTCGCCATCCGAACGATCAGTTCGAGTTCGGGGACGGAGAGTCCCGCCTCCCATTTATATACGGCTCCCGCCGTCACTCCGAGTACCTCGGAGAGTTGTTCCTGTGTCAGCGACCGATCCTTGCGGAACGCGCGGATATTCTCGGCAAGTTTTATCTCCATTTTCCCGTCTCCTTTCCGTTTGCTCCATTATACCGCGCAAACTTGTCCGTGTAAACAGATTACTCATACTAATAAGATTTTTATTTATCTACCGCCAGTATGAAAAAGCGTTTGCTGCGTTCGTGAACACACGAACGCGGCAAACGCACTTTTTCCGATAAATAAAAAGAGCCGGAAAACTGAACTGCCCCAATATGTACGGACAGCACAAAAAAGGGTCCCCTATGACACAGTATTAAGTTTTTAAGCAATGAACTGACGTCGAAGTTCCATCGGCGTCAGTTTCGTTTTTAACTGAATTCGCTGATAGTTGTAGAAAT
>JAFWPR010000092.1 GCA_017545225.1 Clostridia bacterium | reverse complement strand
TCATAGATGTTAATCCTCCGTTTGTGGTTCTTTGTTTGGCTGGCAGGCCTTCTTTATTCTACCACAAACGGAGGATTCTCTTCTCATCGGTTAACCTCTTTTGAACCACGCGACTATCGCGTGGTTTTCTTGATACAAAAAGAACCGCCCCGCGGTATGGCCGCGGGGCGGTCAAATGATATAGATCCCTGCGGGATCAATGATATACGCCCTGCGGGCGAATGATATATCCTGCGGATATGATATACCGCCCGGACGTCACGTCCGGGCGGTATGTTTTATATTGTTCAGTCTATTTTATAAATGATCATCTGACCGGGATAGAGCCACGCGCCGTCCCAGTGCGCTTCCGACGTGCCGAGCCCGTAAGTTACGAGCGCCGCGCCGTTGAACATCACTTCTTTAAGGGAATGCGCCTCTCTGTCGAATTCGGGGCGGAAGACGCCGGGGGTATCCATCGACGCATTGACCATGACCATGTATTCGCCGCCGTCTTTATCGTTGAAGAACGAGATCACCGCTTCTTCCGTCGCGCGGACTGTCTTGACGACGGGGTGATATCCGAACGGAAGCGTCTCGAACCCGCCGTGATTCTCTTTCGCAAAGAACGCCTCTCTGAATTTCAGTTTCATCAGGAGTTTGCCGTAATGATCCTGGAAGCGGCGGTTAGCGTGCAGGAACGGGATATACGTGGGCGCCTTGTTGCCGTATTCGTCGATGGGCGAGCCGTGATAGTTCGGGCCGTGCGGTCTGTCGTAAAGACGGAACCAGACGATCCCGCGCGCTCCGAGAGCGGCGGATACGTTGACCTGCCATACGAACTCGTATTCCGTGGGGATGCGGAACATATAGTGCGCGCTCGATAGAAGAGTGACCCACACGTCGACTCCGGCGGCGTCGGACGCCTCGCGGAGAGCTTTTATGTTCCTGTAGTAAGATTCGACGCCGAAATCGTTCCAGACCTGATCGTAGTGACCGTAACTGAACGTTTTGAAGCCTGTCGCTGCGGCGAGTTCCTTCAGCCACTGACGGAACGTTCTGCCCTCGAATTCTTCGGGAGCGACGTCGTCCATGCAGGTGTGAAGATTGAGGTAAGGATTGAGATCCGGGGCGATCTCGCGTTGGATGGCGATCGCCTTCCAGCTTGCCCTGAAGTTCTCTACTCCGCTCGGCTCGTCGCCGGCGTAGAAGCCGTAAAGAGCAGGATGGCGGAACGTCTGATAGGAGCGGGTGAAGAGGTCGCGGTACCACGCCTCGCCCTTGGCTCTCAGGTGATCGTATTCGAGTCCCTCGACCCAGATTATGAGTTTGATGCCCGCTTTTTCTGCGTTGTCAAGGTACTGAAGCAGCTCTTCCTTTCCCACAAGATCCGCATGGATCTTCGGCGCCATCGAGACGGTAAGACCGAGATCCGCCCATACGGAGACCTCGTCGGGCGTCATCCCCTCGCCCAGATACCTGTAGTTCCAGAATGAAATGGGGAATTTTTCCTCTCCTCCGTCCTTCGGAGGAACGAAATCGGACTGTATCGCGCCGACCTGAGGATTGTCGTTTCCGGTGAAAACCGCCATTTTGCATCTCCTTGTCAAAACTATAATTGCCGGTCGTTTCCCGACGGTTCGATTATACCAAAACCTCACCTCGCGTGTCAACGATTTCCACACAAAAAACCGCGGTCCCCCGCGGTTTTTCAGGACGTTTTACTTATCCTCTTTTTTTATCGGTCTCTTAGGTATCGCTACGGCCAGCGCTCCGATCGCCGCGACCGAGGCGACGACTGCCCCGATGACCCAGAAAGTGTCCGCGGGTTCGTTTTCGGCATTTGTCTTTTCCGTGTTCGGCGCGCTGTAAGGCGCGTTGTCTTTGACGACTCCCGGATCTGTTTCGACCGGACCGCGTCCGATCCCTTCCGTCCCCTCGCCGCCGATCATATCGGACGCGAGGGACCCCGCCGTGTCGCCGATCTCTTCAAGACCGCGACTGATACTGTCGCCTATACCGCTCGCCGGTCCGTCCCCGGCGCCCGCGGCTCCGACCCGAGCAGGCTTTGCGATAAAAAGAGCCGCAAACATGACTGCCGTCAGTACGGCTGAGCACGCGATCCTGAAGGCGTCCGCTGCTTTGTTTTTATCCGTTTTCATTTTTCCTCCGGAGTGTATCGCTTCGTTGTGATTATGCCCTGAGGACTGCGCGAATATTCGCCGCGATACTTGATTATCACGTTTTAAATTGTTATAATATATCAAGATACCAACGGGAGGACGGGTCGGGAGACGATGAGCGAAGACAGAAAGAAAAAAATAAGGAATTTCTCCATTATCGCGCATATAGATCACGGCAAGTCCACCCTTGCCGACAGGATACTCGAGTTTTCGGATACGGTCGCGAAGCGCGATATGGAAGAGCAGCTTCTCGACGATATGGATCTCGAACGCGAGCGCGGCATAACGATCAAGGCGCGCGCCGTGCGTATCGATTATAACGCACCGGACGGGGAGAATTATATCTTCAACATGATCGACACTCCCGGCCACGTCGACTTCAACTACGAGGTCTCAAGGTCTCTCAACGCATGCGAGGGCGCTCTTCTCGTCGTCGACGCGACGCAGGGGATCGAGGCGCAGACGCTCGCCAACGCGTATCTCGCCGCGGACGCGGGTCTCGAGCTCGTTCCCGTCGTCAACAAGATGGATCTTCCGTCCGCCGATCTCGGCAGAGTCAGGAACGAAATAGAGGACGTCATCGGAATTCCCGCGGAGGGCTGCCCCGCCGTTTCCGCGAAAACGGGGCTTAACATAGCCGACGTGATGCAGGCGATCATCGATCAGATCCCGCCGCCGGGCGGCGACGAGGACGCCCCGCTGAAATGTCTTATCTTCGATTCCGTTTACAACAGTTATCTCGGAGTCGTCGTATATATACGCGTTGTTAACGGCACGCTCCGTGAGGGCGATCTCATCCGTCTGATGAGCACGGGGGCCGAGTTCGAAACGGTCGAAGTCGGCGTAATGGAGCCTTTCGGGCTCAAGAGGACCGGAGCCCTTTACGCGGGTGAGGTCGGATATCTCACCGCGTCGATCAAGAACGTGGCGGACACGCGGGTAGGCGACACGGTCACTCACGCGGACCGTCCCGCCGCGGAGCCTCTCCCCGGATTCAAACACGTACAGTCGATGGTCTTCGCGGGTATCTATCCCGCCGACGGATCGAAATACAACGAGACGAAGGACGCGCTCGAAAAACTGCGTCTCAACGACGCGGCGTTCACGTTCGAGCCGGAGACGAGTATCGCGCTCGGATTCGGGTTCAGGTGCGGCTTCCTCGGCCTGCTGCATATGGAGATAATCGAGGAACGTCTCGAGAGAGAGTTCAACCTCGATCTCATCACGACGGCGCCGAGCGTCATTTACCGCATAAAGAAAAAGAACGGCGAGACCGTCTTCATCGACAACCCGACGAACTATCCGTCGCCCGACGAGATAGAGGAGGCGGCTGAGCCCGTCGTCAAGGCGTCGCTGATCACCCCCGCCGAATTCGTCGGCGGCATTATGGACCTGTGTCAGGACAGACGCGGCGTGTTCGTTGATATGAAATATCTCGACACCGAGAGGGTCGAGCTTCACTATCGGCTTCCGCTCAACGAGATCATTTACGACTTTTTCGACGCGCTGAAGAGCAGGAGCAAGGGTTACGCGTCGCTCGACTACGAGCTCGACGGGTACGAACCGTCGAGTCTCGTCAAGATGGATTTCCTCCTGAACGGCGAACAGGTCGACGCGCTGACGTTCATCGTTCACTCGGAAAAAGCGTATCCGCGCGCCCGCAAGATAGCGGAAAAACTCAAGGACAATATCCCCCGCCAGCTGTTCGAGGTGCCGATACAGGCGGCGATAGGCTCGAAAGTCATCGCACGCGAGACGGTCAAAGCGCTCCGTAAGGACGTGCTCGCGAAGTGCTACGGCGGCGATATAACGAGAAAGAAAAAACTGCTTGAAAAGCAGAAGGAAGGCAAAAAGAAGATGCGCCAGCTCGGGTCGGTCCAGATATCGCCCGAGGCGTTCATGGCGGTACTCAAACTCGGCGACGAGTGATCGGATAATTACGAAAGGCAGCGGAAGAGATGAAGATCGACCTCTACGACAAAAAAAGACTCGGGATCTACGTTCACGTCCCGTTCTGCATCTCGAAGTGCGCCTACTGCGATTTCAATTCGTTCGTTCCGAAGAGCGAACTCATAACGGCGGATTACGTCGACGCAGTCATCTCTCATATGGAGGACTACAGAGAGGCGGGCAAAGGGTACGTCGCCGATTCGGTCTATATCGGCGGAGGCACGCCGACGGCCCTGCCGCAGAAGGAACTGAAAAAACTCCTCACCGCCGTCGGCAGGAATTTCGACGTATCGAAAAAAGCGGAATTCACTGTCGAGGCGAATCCCGGGACCGTCGATCTGTCTTATTTCAAAATGATGAGGCGGTGCGGCGTAAACAGGATAAGCATGGGCCTTCAGAGCGCGGACAACCGCGAGCTCGCGGCGCTTTCGCGCTGCCACACGAGGCAGGAATTCGCCGACTCGTTCATGCTCGCCCGTCAGGCGGGATTCGACAACATTTCGGTCGACCTCATGTTCGGTATCCCGGGCCAGACGGTCGAGTCGCTTCTCAAGTCGCTCGCGTTCGTTATGAGGATGGAGCCGGAGCATATCTCTCTTTACAATCTCAAGATCGAGCCCGGGACTCCGTTTTATGAAAACAGAGATGAATTGAAAGCCTTGCTTCCCTCCGAGGAGATCGAGTTCGAAATGTACCGCGCGGCGATCGCGGCTATGGAGAAGCGCGGGTATATGCAGTACGAGATTTCCAACTTCGCACGGTTCGGGTACAGGTGCCTGCACAACCTGAAATACTGGAACTGCGAGGAATACCTCGGGTTCTGCGTGTCGGCTCACTCGTATTTCAACTCCAACCGTTTCGCGTTCATCGACAGCGTCGACAGGTATATCGCCGCGGTGAAAGACAAAAACTCCCCCGTGAGGATCACGAAGGAGAGCGAGACCGTCGAGGCGAGGGAGCGGATGGGCGAGTACATAATGCTCCGTTTCCGTCTGACCGACGGCATCGGATCGGTCGATTTCGCGCGTCGGTTCGGCGTTTCGTTCGAATCTCTCTACGGCCGCAGGATCGAAAAATACGTAAGGGACGGCTTCATTGAGAAGCGCGAGGGATCTTACGCGCTCACACCCGCCGGAATGTTCGTCTCAAACTATATTCTCTCCGATATCCTGGAATTTGAGGATCTCGGCGCGGTGACGGGAAACATAACGTAAAAAAAGGACCGTCCGAAAGGACGGTCCTTTAAGTCCCTCAATAGGTCGGTGTGTCAAGCCGCCACCCGTCGGCGGTCATTTTCAGAGTCAGTTCGATCTCCTCTTCTTCGCCGTCCGGCGACGTCGAGGGGACTTTTATTTTCGCCTCCGTTCCGCGCTGCGAGACGACCGTTGTTTTATCGAGACCGTATACTCTCCCGAGAGGGAGCTTTTCTTCTTCCGACAGTATCCTCGCGGCGAGATACCCCTCCTCGGAATCGATATATCTCGCGAGGGAGACAAGCTGTCTTTCCGCCTGATCGCCTTCGCCTACGACGACGGTCACGCCGGAAAAAGCGTTTGCGAACAGTATTTCGGAATAATCCTCGGTGAAGACGGACAGCGTCGCTTTTTTTATATCCTCGGTCGAGGAGTATCCGCAGTCCGGCTTGACCATATAGTAGGTCAGGTCGTCCTCGCCGTCCTCCGAGGGGGCGGGCGGTGCGAGCCACGGGTAAAGCTCGGCGTAGTCTTCCTCGTCGGCGAGCGGTATGCCGTCGCCGAAATAGATGCGGTTTATCTCCTCGGACCGCTCTATCAGTTCCCTCGCGGCGGATATGATCTCAGCGTCTTCGTACTTTTTACCGCACGAGAAAAGAGACGCCGCGAGGATCACCGCGAGGAACGCGGCGGCGAGTGTGACCGTTGCTTTTTTCATCTTGTCAGCCTCTTGTTGCGATATACGAATCGATCGCTTCGGCTAAAGCCGAGGTGTATTTATCGCGCCATTCGTCGTCGAAAAGGAGTTCCGCGTCTTCGGGGTTCGTGGCGTATGCCATTTCAACGAGGACGGACGGCATCTCGGTCCACTTCGTCACTATGAAGGAATCGTTCCAGACGCAGCCCTCCGTTTTGAGGCGCGTGTCGGGAAACGCAGTTTTCAGTTTCGTCTCGATGAAAGCGGTGAGTTTCGCGGACGGTTCGGCGCAGCCGTTGTCGACGGTGTAGTAAAGTTCCGTTCCGCGAACGTATTCTGCTTCCGGCAGGGCGTTGACGTGAAGCGAGATCATAAGCGCGACGGGGTTTCTCCTGTGGATAACGTTCCCCCAAAGCGTTCTTTCATACGCGTCGAAGATGTTGTTTTCAAGAAGGACGTCGTCGCGGCTGAACATTCCGAGTTCGGCGACCGCCGCTCTGATCTCCGCGTCCGTCGGGAAGGAGTCGGTGCCGCGGAGCATAACGGGTTCATATCCTTTTTCCGTCAGTTTTTGCGCGAGAAGCGTCGCTATCTCGTAAGTAAGTTGACTTTCGTAAACGCCGTTCAGATAATCGGACGTGCATCCGGGGTCGGCGAATCCGTGACCCGCGTCGATCAGCACTCTCTTCGAACCCAGATGAGCGTTGACGTCGTACGTGATCTCCGGAGGTCCGGGAAGAGTGACCGCTTCGGTTTCAGCTTCGGTTTCAGTTTCGGTTTCAGTTTCGGTTTCGGTCGGCTGTTCTGTCGCGTTTCCGGTCGGCTCCGCGGTCGGAGTTTCCGTCGCACGGGTAGCCGATTCCGTGTCGGGGACCACATCGGTTCGCGCTTCCGTTTCGATCCCGCCCCATAAGGCGCACGAGAAAAGGAGAAGCGCCGCCGCGATGATAAGAGTTAGAAAGAGTATTTTTTTCATTTGGGATTCCTTTCCGGGTCTCAGGCCCCGACGAACAGTTTGACGTACGAGAGATACTCGCGGACGATCGAAGGAAAAACGAATAGTTTATCACGGTATCCGGAGGTGAGAAAACGCGAGGACACTCCTTCGCGCGCGAGAAGATATCTGATCCTCGGCGTGTGCGTGTAGGTCGATACCGATACGAGGTCGCTTCTGCCCGAGGCCTCAATCAGCGGGAGCGAATACTTGATATTCTCTACCGTGTTCGAAGCGCGGTCCTCGATTATTATCCTGTCTTCTTCTATTCCCGCGGCGATCAGATATTCCTTCATAGCCTCCGCCTCCGTCCTCGGTTCGCCCGGTCCCCGGCTTCCGGAGACGATCGCGACCGAACCCGGAGCGGACTTCATCGCTTCCGCCGTCCGGTCGAGCCGTCCGGCAAGAGCGGAGGACACCTCGCCGGTTTTCTTCACCCGCGCTCCGTAAACGAGGAAAACGGTGTCGGACGAATAAACGTCGCCCTCGCCCGTCCCGATCTCGGAGAAGAGACGCGCCGCCATAACGGAAAACGAGACCGTGAAGAATAGGAGCAGAACGCACAGGACGCACTTCAGAACGGGATACGCCTTTTTGAGGAGTCCCCGCAGAGGTTTTCGGAAAACAAACGGCAGCCCGACGCCCAGGATCACGGTCAGCGCGGCCGCGTAGCCAAGCGCGCCGTCGGGGGAAAAAAGGATCTTGACGAAATAGACGGCGAAGCAGATAAAAGCGAACGATCCGCACGCCGCGTATATGATTGACAAAACTTTGTCAAACTTTTTGATAGGACATCACCCCTGACAGGATAATTCTATCATATCACGCGCGTGAATGCAACGGAGAACGGACGAAAAAACGCGCCTGATAACAAGCGCGTTTTTTAATCCGGTAAATCTTATTTCCCGAGGACGGCGGCGCCGATGATGCCGGCGTCGTTGCCGAGTTCGGCGACGACCACGTCGGTCTGCGGCGTGCCCTCTTTGGTGTACGTTTCCTTATAGAATACCTTTTCGCGAAGCGGTTTGAGAAGGTAATCGCCCTCGCCGCAGACACCTCCGCCTATCGAGATGATCTCCGGCTGGAAGATATTGATGATATTTCCGAGGCCGCAGGCGAGATAATCGATATATTCATCCACGACTTCGGCGGCGACCTCGTCGCCCTGCTTCATCGCGGTGAACGCGGTGCGCGCGTTGACGGCGTTTATATCGCCTCCGATCATATCTTCCATGACCGTCTTTCTTCCGGCACGTCTCGCGTCTTCTATGCGGTCCTTGGTGATGTTGACGAGTCCGGTCGCCGACGAGTACGCCTCCCAGCATCCGCGCCTTCCGCACGAGCACTGTCTGCCGTCTTTCTCGATGACCATGTGGCCGAGCTCCGCGCCTGCGAAGTTGAAGCCGGAATAAACTTCTCCGTCAAGGACGATACCGCCGCCGAGGCCGGTCCCAAGCGTGATCATGACGGAATATTTCGCATCCTTTGCGACACCCGCGATCGCCTCTGCCTTGGCAGCCGCGTTCGCGTCGTTCTCGATATGAACGGGGATCCCGTCCAGAAGCGCGCTGAGATTGGCTGCGAGAGGATAATCGAGGAACGGGACGTTGTTTGCGTAAACGACAACTCCGCGTTCGCTGTCGGCTGTGCCGGGCGTCGCGACACCCGCCCACGCCACTTCGGAGAGCGGGATCTCCGCTTCCGCGAGAAGCGATCTTGAGAGGGTCGCCATGTCGGCGACGATCGCATCCGCGCCTCTTTCGGGAGCCGTGGGAGTCTTGCCTTTCTTTATGATTTTGTTGTTTTCGTCAACGATGCCGACGGCGATGTTGGTGCCGCCGAGGTCAACTCCGATATAGTACATTTTTGCGTTCCTTTCGGTTTTAGAGATCGTTTGCTTTTTGCCCATAATTATTATAAAAAACTCACCGCCTTTTTGTCAATAGAAATCTGGGCCGCGGCGCTCTTTTTTTCATCCGTTCGCGCGTTCCTTCCGATTTCCCGCGACCGTTCCCGCCTTTGCGGCGCGTCTTGTGCGCTCCGCCGCACGTTTTCGCCTCTTTTCGCGCGTCGGCGCGCGCCGTGCGACGAGTTGTTCCGCTTGACGACACACGCTTTTTGACGTTTTTTTCGTTTGCGCGATGCTACAATCTTTTCCGGATACAACGTGAAAGGACGAAACAGATGAAAAAAAGAGAAGCGGGTGCGCTCCGCGCGGACGGCGGAATCGAAAAGACGGAGAAGGGGAAAGCGGCCGCCGTCGTTCGTCCGCTCCTGATCGCGGCGATCGGAGCGGCCGTTGCGGGAGGACGGTTCCTGTTCGGTTCAGCGCCGTTCGGCGCGGCGCTGATCTGCGCCGTTTCGGGCCCCCTGTCCGCTCCCGCGGCTTTTATCGGAGTTTCGGCGGGGTCGCTGATCTCAGGCGGAGCGGCGACGGGGATCCCGGTCTTTTTTTCTCTCTTTCTCGGACGGCTCGCGATCTCGGTGATCCTCGCCCGCGAAAGCGCTGACGCGCGGAACGGCGGGGCGAAGAAAAGAATCGCCCCGAAGCGCGGCGCGTTTATCGAGGGGCTTCTCGCCTCCGCCGCTCACGTACCTTACGACGAGTCGGTCTATATCAGGATGGTTCTCTCGTCCGTCGCGTCGCTTACGGAAGGCGTGCTTACCGCTGCGATCGGAGGAGCAGGGACGGCGGGATTTGTCTCCGCCGCCGCTTCCTCAGTGATCGCTCCCGTTTTCGTTTGGCTTGCGACGTCGTCCCGCCACTGGGAAAGACTTTGTCCCGGAGGAGGATCGGGAACGCGCGACTCGATGCTTGAGGAAGCGGGGACGACCGCTATCTGCGCCGCCGTCGTTTTGGCTTTTTACGCGATCAGGATACCGGTCGTCGACCTCGGGGTCGTCGCGGCTTTCGCCGTCGCCGTCGTCTCTGTCAGAAAGAACGGACCTCTCCGCGGCCTGCTCCGCGGTTTCGTCTGCGGAGCGGTGATCTCTCCGAGTACCGCCGCGCTTATCGCTTTCTGCGCCGTCGTGTGCGGCGTCGTTACGCGTTTCGCGGATGCGGGATCGGTCTTTTCCGCCGCGGCGGCGGGGGTTTTGTGGGGGTACCTCGAGTCGGGTCTCGACGTTCTCTCGGACACCGTGCCCGAAATGATCGTTTCCGTCGCCGTGCTGACGCCTGCCGTCGCGCTCGGACTGATCCCGAGAACACCGATGCGCCGGCGGGAAACGAATAACCGTCGAAGCGGAGGACAGGAAGACGCGGGCGGTCCTACGGAGAAGAAACTCGCCGACCTGTCCCGCGGTCTTCACACGGTCTCAAAGGAACTTTACCGGATCTCGGACGAACTCACCGCCCCATCGTCCGACGACGTCCGCGCCGTCTGCGACGAGGCGTTCGAAGAAGTATGCGCGGGATGCGGGCTTTCCGGCGCGTGCCGCGGAGCGGAGAGGGGCGACGCGGACCGCGTGAAAGAGGAGATAGCGGGACAGCTGATGCGGGACGGACGGGCGAGCGCGTCCGCCGTGTCGCGGGCGATGGCGAAACGGTGCTACAATATCGACAGGATCATCGACGGAGTGAATGAAAAGTATTCGAAAAGGATCTCGGAGGCGAGGGTTTGGGACAGGACCCCCGTGGTCGCTTCCGATTACGAGGCGGTGGCTGAGATGCTGAAAGACGCGGCGCGATACGACAGGGAGGAGGCGCGCGTCGACGGAAAACTTACGGCTCGGCTCGCAATGATGCTCCCGGACGGCGGATTCTACGCCGACAGCGTGGCGGTTTACGGGAAGAGAAGAAAAAAAGCCGTCGCCACCGGGGTAAGAGTCGGTAAAACTGCGCTCGGGTCGGAGCAGATCAGAGAGCTGTTCGGAGAGGCGTGCGGGATCGAATTCGGCGAGCCCTCGTTCAGCATCTGCGGCGAGGAGGTGAATATGGAGCTCGCCCCGATGCCTAAGATCGGCGCGTCTCACGGAGGAGCGTCGGCGGCCGCGGGAGACTCCTCCGTCGTCAGGGAAACAGACGCCGTAAACTCCGCTTGCGGCGACGTCATCAGGACGTTCGAGACGGAGGACAAACGGCTTTTTATGCTCATATCCGACGGAATGGGGAGCGGGAAAGAGGCGCGTCTTACGGCGCGAATGTGCGCGTCGTTCCTCGATACGGTCCTGACGGCGGGAGCGACGGCCGGGACTGCGCTGAAAATGCTCAATTCCGTTATCCGCGCGCGGGGGACGGAGTGTTCCGCGACGGTCGACCTCGCGGAGATCGACCTGTTGACGGGCAGGGCGCGTTTCATCAAGAGCGGCGCTGCGCCGTCGTTCGTCGTCAGGAACGGAAGGCTCTTCCGCCTCCAGTCGAAAACGGCGCCTATCGGAATTATCCGCGCTCTGGACGCGGAGATGACAGCGTTCGACGTGGAGCCGGGCGATACCGTCGTTATGGTCTCCGACGGAGTGACGCGCAGTTTTGAGGAGGCGCCGTGGCTGTGCGAAATGCTCTCGGAAGGCGCGATCGTCGGGGAGAGTCCCGGAGAACTCGCCGAGCGGATAGTCAGAAGGGCGAAAGAGGAGGGATCTCGCGACGATATCACCGCAGGAGTGGTCAAAATCAAATAGTCCGTACGCGTTCCGGCTTTTCCCCGTTCCGGGGATCGCCGGGACGCTTTCGCTTTTCGGGATCGCCGCGGCCTCTCGGAAAACAGCGTTATATTGAAATATTTATTATAATGTGTTAAAATGATTTTTACGGGTAAAATAATTTCCCCTTATTTTTCTAACTGAACCGGTGATTCTCATTGAAACGTGATCTATTTCTTTTCCCAATATTTTTATTTGCCGTCGTTCTCGCCGGGGTACTTTTCGCGTTCCCCGCGGCGGGAGCAACGGTCAACGCGCCGGGCGTGATCCTGAGCGCCGACGGAAAGACGCCGGACGCCGTTCCGGGAGGAGTCGCCGTTCTGTCTGAGGACGCTCCTCTCGCGGTGAGCGGAGACGCCGAAAAAGCCGAAAGGTCGGAGGACGGCGCGACCGTCGCCGTAGTCCTGACCGGGGACGGGACGAGAACGAAAAGAAAAGCGACGGTCTCCGTGACGGAGGACGTCGATTTGTCCGCATACAAATCTCTTTCGACCGAAGTTTGCCTTTCCGAGACGGAAGGAACAACGCTTTCTTCCGCTTCCGTGACAGTTTCCGTTTACACGGACGGCGATATACTCCGGTTCCGGTCGACTCTTTTTCCGGGATCGGTCAAAACCTTAGTCATAGACGTCACGCCTCTCAAGGACCGCTCTTCCGTCAGACGGATCACGGCGACTCTTGAGTGGGAAAGCGACGGGGCAAAACCGGGAGGGGTCGTCTTTTCCCGCCTTTGCGGTATTGCGGATGGTACGCCGAACGGCGCCATGAGCGCTCTTTCACTTTACTCGGGTGCGGGGACGATGACTTCAAAAGGCGGGGCCCTGACGCTCACTCCCGAGGACGGCGCAGCGGAACTGTACGCCGAGGCAGATCCCGCGGCTTTACCCGAAACGGAAGTCGAAGAGGGTCAAGTCCCCGTGAGATACGCCGCGCTGACACTCGTCTCGAACGGCGGTTACGTTTCAGCGGAGTTCGGCAAAGGGACGGAACGCAGCCTCGGGATCCCGTCGTCTTCTCAGACGCGCCGGGTATTCCCGGGAGAACACGTTTATCTTTTTCGTTTCGTGTCGAATGAGGTCGAAACGGTAAAGTTCACTTTCCAGTGTCCCGACGGCGGACCCGTCACGTGCAAGTCGCTTGAATTTTTCGTCACCGGATCTCACGATCCGACGGTCGACTCCGCGGGATGCGTAATCGACTGTACGGTAAAGGACGGTACCCTCGCGGTAGAGGGAAAACTCAAAAAAAGCGCAGCGGTCGAGCTCATCGGAAAAACGCTCGGCCTGTTTACCGTACCCGCCGTCGGCGGAGAGACGGTAAAACTTGCGGAAGGCAGAGCGGGATCCGTCTTTTCGTTCTCCGTTTCGCTCTCATCGCTTCCGAGAGAGGGCAGGGAGAACTATTTCTGGGTCTCGGTCCTTGAAGAGGACGGGGATGTGCCGATAACGGAAAAGAAATTTCTGACCGGCGCCGATCCCGCGGAGGGCAACGCCTCGGTCACCGGTCTTTACGGAGCCGAACCCGCCGGAGTTTTTGAGGCGGGAATGAACAGGGCCGTCGTCGACGTTGAACTCGACAGACTGACCGGCGGCGGAAGCACGCTGGGGACGGGACTCACAGCGATAAGAGATACGAAAACCTATTACCTCAACGACGATTACGTCCGTGCGCTCGACGCCGAAATGGAGTTTTACGAGGCGTCGGGGATAGGCGTTTACCTGAGATTCGCGGTTGGCGACCCTTCGGAATGGTTCGGCAGGGACGCGTCGGAGAACGGGGACGACCCGAGAGGGCTTGATCTTTACCTTGCCCTGACTTCTTTCTTCTGCGGAAGATACGGAAACGTATCGTCGATCGTTATCCCCGATCTGAGAGGCGACGGATCCCTTTGGGACGGCGCCTGCGACGCCGCGCTTCTCGCGCGCCTGACGTATGCCGCGGCGTCGGAGTATAATGAATCGTTCACCGTCACGGTCCCCGTCGCGGGACTCGGAGACGGAAAGGACGGGGAGACGTTCGCCGCGTTCATCGCCGAGTCTCTATACCAGATCGGGCAGATACCCTGGTCGCTTCTCACCGCAACGGAAAAGAATTCATTCGACGGTCTCGACGCCGTCATTGCGGCTTCCCGTACCAACGGAACGGCGTCCCCGTCGTTCTCGGCGCTGCTTTTGACGCCGAAGGGCAAAACCGCGCCCGACGCGGCGAGGGTATTCCTCGATATGTGCGCGAAGGGCAGAGAGGCGGGCTCCCGGGCAGTGATCCTGTCCGTACCGTCCGTTTCCGGGTCCGGGCTGCTCGACTATTCGATCCTCCGCGAAAGCGGGACGGACAGGTATGGCGCAGCGCACGGAGCGGTCTCTTTTTCGGAAATCGAACCGACCGTCAGATCGAGCGCGGTCCTCTGGGATTTCAGAAATTCGTATTCGACCGAGGGCTGGGTCGCGGGAAGCGGTATCGGCTCGTTCGGCACGGCGTTCTACACGGGCAGATCGGGGCAGAGGGTTCTTCGGGCGACGCTCGACGCCGAGTCGTCTCACGGGATCATCCTCAGATCTTTCAGCGAAGAGGTAAACTTCTCCCGGTTCCCGCTCGTCGAATTCGACCTTGCGGTCTCGTCCGAGAGCGGCGCGGTCGTCACGTTCATGTTCGGCACCGACGGCGGGGACGTTGAGTACGTCCTCGACTGCCCCCGCGACGCGGGAGAGCAGCGTGTCGTCTGCGATCTCGGAGATCTTCCGGGGACGGGCGGGATAAGCTGGATCTCCGTGCTGATCCGTTCCGAGGGCGCGGCGACTGCCGACGTATTCGGAATAACCGCACACAGCAAAACGGAGTCGGAAGGATCGATACCGATCGACGGGCAGCCGCAGGACGGAAAAGAACCCGAAAAAGAATTCGACAGGAAGATCGTCTACATACCGGTGGCCGCGGGGATCGTCCTGATCCCGCTCGTCATATATCTTTTCAGATCTGACAGAGACGCGTCGTTCGCAAAAGCGCGCAGCCGCCGCGAACGGGAGAAATAATAACGGAAAAGGAACGGAAACGACTATGAAAACTAAAAAGATCATCTCCATCATCGCAGTCATCGCGATTGCCGCGGCGGTCTTTTCGGGCTGCTCGAAAAAAGACCCGTCCGTCCCGGACGGGATGAAACTCGCTTCGGATCCGGAACTCGCAACGTATACGTTTTTTGTCCCGGAAAGCTGGAGTATCGATACGCAGAACTCCAGCACCCGCGCGTACTGCTCGGGGACGGACAGATCGTTCATAATGGTCATGACGGGCGAGATGCAGTACACCGACTCGACGGTCGACGGCTGGTGGGAGTCGGGCCTTTCCGAACTGAAAGCGCTCTATCAGAACTTTGAGCTGTCCGTTGAAGGCGAGGAAACGGAGCTCGGAGGAGCGGCTGCAAAGAAGTACGTCTATTCCGGCGATTTCGACGGGACCTCGTTCAAATACACGCAGGTCGCCGCGATAAAGAGCGGAGTTATTTACATAATCACATACGGCGCCACGGCGGACAAGTGGGACGGTCATTCGGACGAAGTGGCCTCGATGATCGCGAATTTCAGGTTCGGAAAATGATCCGATATCTTGACAATGCCGCCACGACCGAGGTCTGCCGCGAGGCAAAAGAGGCGCTCGCCGCCGCCGTGGAGATCTACGGCAACCCCTCCTCGGTACACAAAGCGGGCGCGGAAGCTTCGCGCCTTCTGTCGCGATGCCGCGAGACCGTGTCCGACGCGCTCGGGATCAGACGCGGCTCGGGCGACGCGCTCGTATTTACCGCCTCCGGGACCGAGGCCAACTGTACCGCCGTCATCGGCTCGTACAGATCAAAAAAAAGAAAAGGCGACGGGTCCGAGTGGGCGCTGATCGGAGAAGGAGAACACCCCTCCGTCGCGCGCGCCGCCGCGTCCCTCGAAGCGGACGGATGCCTCGTCGTGAAGATACCCACGAAGGGCGGAGTTCTTGATACCGCTCGCCTTGAAGAAGCGCTTTCCGAGTGCGAAAAGTCCGGCGGGACGGTCGTCGTCGCCGCGTTTATGCTCATCAACAACGAGACGGGCGCGATCTACGACGTCGCATCCGCTTTCTCCGCCGTCAAGGCCCGTTTTCCCGACGCCGTCGCCCATTGCGACGCTGTTCAGGGGTTCGGAAAGATCAGGTTCACCCCGTATTCGCTCGGGGCGGACACGCTGTCCGTCAGCGCGCACAAGATCCACGCCCCGCGGGGAGCCGGCGCGCTCTTCGTCTCTGCCGGGACGATAAAAAGAAAGAATATCGCGCCGATCCTTCCGGGAGGCGGTCAGGAGGGCGGTTTGCGTTCCGGCACCGAGAACCTTGTGTCGATCGCGGCTTTCGCCGCCGCGGCGGAAGCGGCCAAAAACAGCTTTGATAAAAACAGAGAGACGGTCGCCTCTCTTCGCAAAAGACTCGACGAAGGCCTCTCGGCGCTCGCTTCCGCGGGCGTTGAGGTCAAAAGGCCTGCCGTAACGTCGGACGCCATAGTAAATCTGACTCTGCCGGGGATAAGGAGCGAAACGATGCTCAACTATCTGTCCGGCAGGGATATCTGCGTTTCGGCGGGTTCGGCATGCTCCGCATACTCCAAAAAGAAAAGCGACGCGCTCGCCGCGTTCGGCGCGACGGACGCAGAGATCGACTCGTCGGTCAGAGTCAGTCTTTCCCATACGAACACCGAGGACGATATCGACGCATTTATCGCTGCCCTGAGTGACGGAGTAAAGGCGCTTCGCTGCGGAGGACGGAGAAGATGAACGGTTTTCTTCCGACGACCCCCGAGGAGGTTAGAGAGAGAGGGTACGACGTACCGGATTTCGTCTATGTGAGCGGAGACGCCTACGTGGATCATTCGTCGTTCGGCGCGGCGATCATTACGCGCGTGCTCGAAGCGCACGGTTTTCTCTGCGCCGTTCTCGCGCAGCCCGACTGGACAACTGCGGACGATTTCAAACGCTTCGGAAAGCCCCGTCTCGGGTTTCTCGTTTCGTCGGGCAACGTCGACTCGATGGTCGCTCACTTTTCGGTGACCGGACACAGACGCGACCGCGATTACTATTCTCCCGGCGGCAGACCCGGCAAAAGACCGGACAGAGCCGTCATCGTCTACTGCAACAGGATAAGAGAGGCGTACGGAGACGTGCCGATCCTCATCGGAGGGCTCGAGGCGTCGCTCAGAAGATGCGCCCACTACGACTTTTGGAGCGATAAGGTCAGACGCGGGATCCTTCTCGATTCCCGCGCAGATATCCTCATGTACGGTATGGGCGAACGATCCGTCGTCCGCCTCGCCGAACTGCTCGATCGGGGAGTTCCCGTCGGCAAGATCCGCGACGTTCGCGGGACGGCTTACGTATGCCGCCGCGGCGACAGGATCTTTTACGAGCCTGCGGAGGGATATTCGGAGTCGGGCGAACCGGTCGGGGAGACTTTCGAAAAACTGTCTTCCGACAAAGGGGCCTACGCCCGCGCTTTCAAAGTCCAATACGATAACAACGACCACGTCACGGGGAAGGCGGTCGTCGAGTATTACGGCGACAGGATGCTCGTCGTCAATCCGCCTCAGCCCCCGCTTGAAACGAAGGAACTCGACGAAGTCTACGCTCTGCCGTACGTCGGCGACGCACACCCGTCGTACGATGCGGAGGGCGGCGTCCCGGCGATCGAGGAAGTGAAGTTTTCGGTCACGCACAACAGAGGATGCTTCGGTGCCTGCTCGTTCTGCGCAATCGCGTACCATCAGGGACGCGTCGTCACTTCAAGAAGTATCGGATCGGTGATCGCCGAGGTCGAAAGACTCGCCGCGCGCCCCGATTTCAAGGGATATATTCACGATATAGGCGGTCCGACCGCCAATTTCAGACACCCGTCGTGCAAAAAACAGCTGACATGTGGCATGTGCCGCGGCAGACGGTGCCTGACCCCGACTCCGTGCCCGAATCTCGACGCGGATCACTCGGAGTATACCGAACTGCTCGGCCTCGCCGAAAAAGTGCCGGGCGTCAAAAAGGTATTCGTGCGCTCGGGCGTACGGTACGATTACGCCATGTGCGAAAAGGACGGCGCGTTCATCGAAAAACTCGTGAGGGATCACGTTTCGGGTCAGCTTCGCGTCGCGCCGGAGCACTGCAGCAACCGCGTGCTCGCCGCCATGGGCAAACCGAAGATCGACTCTTACGACGCGTTTTCGGAAAAGTTTTACGCGATCTCAAAGAAGGCGGGAAAAGAACAGTACCTGGTGCCTTACCTCATGTCCAGCCATCCGGGCAGCACGACGGACGACGCGGTCTCCCTCGCACTTTACATGAAAGAGCGCGGGCTCGACCCGGATCAGGTGCAGGATTTCTATCCCACGCCGGGTACCGTGTCCACGGTGATGTACTATACCGGCGTAGACCCGCTCACGGGGAAGAAGATATACGTGGCGACCGACAGACGCGAAAAGAACGTCCAAAGGGCGCTTCTGCAGTGGAAAAGGCCCGAAAACGCGGCGAAGGTAAGAGAGGCAGCAAATTACTGCTCGGAGAACGGGAAAGCGAGGCTTGACGAGCTCCTCGGCAGAAAAAAGAGACCCGCTGCTAACAGAAATAAAAGACCGATCCCGAAAAAAGCGGGCGGCAAAAGAAGAAAATCCTGACCGATCCTCTCCGAAAGGAAATGCGGAAAATGAAGATACTGATGACGACGATGGCAATGGATATCGGCGGCGCCGAGACTCACATCCTCGAGTTGTCGCGCGAACTTTGCGCGCGCGGTCACGACGTGACCGTCGCCAGCAACGGCGGAGCGTACGTTGAGGAACTCGTCGCGTGCGGAGCGCGCCACGTTGAACTACCCCTCAACACGAAGATGATACACTCGGTCTACCGGGCGTACCGGGGCCTCGGGAAGCTGATCGAAGAGGAAAAATTCGACGTCGTCCACGCCCACGCGAGGATACCTGCGTTCCTCTGCGCCATACTTCACAAAAAGATGGGGTTCAGGTTCGTTTCCACGACGCACGGTGTGTTCAAGCACTCTCTTCTGTGGCGCATTCTCTCCCGCTGGGGCGAATATTCCCTCGCGGTGAGCGACGACATAAGAGACTACCTCATCAAATACTACAAGATCCCCGAAAACAGGATCACCGTGACGATAAACGGCATCGACACCGCGAAATTTTCGAGCGATACCGACACGTCCGACGTGGAGGATATCATGGGCCGCGGCAAAAAGCGCGTTCTCTATCTCGGCCGTATCGACAAAGAGACGGCTCACGTCGCTTTCATGCTCGTCGCCCGCGCCGAGAGGATCGCGGAAGCGGTCCCCGACGCGAAGATCGTTATCGTAGGAGGAGGAACCGCCTTCGAGGATCTGAAAAAGAAGGCTGCGGAGGTCAATCGCCGCGCCGGATACGAGCTCGTCACGATGACGGGTCCGCGCACCGACGTTCCGAAGTTTATGGCGGCCGCCGACGTTTTCGTAGGCGTTTCTCGTTCCGCTATGGAGGCGATGGCGTCGGGCGTCCCGGTCGTTCTCGCCGGAAGCCAGGGGTACCTCGGAATATTCGACGGGAACAAACTCGAGGACGCCCTGGACACGAATTTCTGCTGCCGTGAAAAAGGAGACGCAACGGAAGAAAAGATCGAAGGCGACGTCGTCCGCTTGCTTCAGATGAGCGACGGCGAACGCGATAAATACGGACAATACGGGAACGATACGATAAACAGATATTACGGCGTAAAGCGGATGGCGGACGACTGCCTCGAGGTCTACGAGAGAGTAGTGCGCGATCCGAAGCCTTTCCGCGGCCCGGCCGACGTTCTCATAAGCGGTTATTACGGATTCGGCAACATGGGCGACGACTCGATCCTCGAGACCGTCGTGACTTCGCTTGCGGCGGAGGATCCGGACATAAAAATATCTGTCCTCACAAACAATCCGCGCAGGGACAAAAAGAGATTCGGCGTGCGCTGCATAAAGAGGCTCAACGTCCCCGCCGTGATGAGGGAGATGAGAAGAGGCAAACTTCTGATTTCCGGAGGCGGAAGTTTGTTCCAGGACAGCACGAGCAAACGAAGCCTCGTTTACTACGCGTTCATCGTCAATCTCGCCCGCAGAATGGGGATGAAAACGTATATTTTCGCAAACGGCGTCGGCGTGATATTCTCCGAGAGAAACAAACGGCTCACCGCGAAGACGGTCAGCCGGGCGGATACCGTGACCGTCCGCGACGAGGAATCGCGGCAGGAACTCGCGTCGATCGGCGTGAATATCGAAAACGTCCGCTGTACCGCAGACCCCGCGTTTATGCTCGCACCGTGCTCCGAGGAGCGCCTGAGGAGCGTTTTTCACCGCTTCGGGATACCGCGCGGCGTTCCGTTTTTCGCGGTCTCCGTCAGACGGTTCGAGGGATCGCAGAAGAAAGAATACAGCGAAGAGGAACTCACCCGCGCGATCGCGTCGGCGTGCGCGGAGGCGGCGGGTAAGTACTCGCTGCTGCCCGTTTTCATCGTGATGCAGCCCGGTCTCGACCTCGAGGTCTCGAAGATCACGGCGGGGATCATGAAAGAGGAATACGGAGTCGACAGCGTTGTCGCCGTCCCGGCGGACGGCGCGGAACTGCTCGGGATCCTGAACGGCGGCGCAAAGTTCGTCGTAGGTATGAGACTGCACATGCTCATTTACGCGATCGACGCGCTCGTTCCGCTCGTGGGCCTGTCGCTCGACCCGAAGATCGACTCGATAATGAAGCGCGCGGAACAGAAATATCTTTTCCGCGTACCGGACGTCACGGGGCAGTCGCTCCTCGGCGCGATAGACGAGATCATGGAGAATTACGACGAGACCAGGGAAGTGGTCAAAAACGCGTCGAAAAACTTCAAGGATCTCGCAAAATCGGATATCGACGCGGTGATCTCCGCGCTGAAAGAACCCGAGAACGGGTGACGGACGACCGGCGCTCTTGATTTTTTTTGAATTTTATGTATAATAATTATGTATATTCTTTTTTCGACAATTTCCGTCCGGCGGCCAGATGCGGCTGTCGGGGCTTGAGCCGTTCAGCGGCGGATAGGAGACCGACATGAAAAAAACAGCGATAATCCTGCTGTGCGCAGTGATCCTCGTGATCCCTACCGTGATCGCAATAGCAAACTATTCGCACGTCAAATACGCCCCAGCGGGAGAAAAGGACGTGACGAAAGTCGTTATCGAGGACGTTGACGGCGTCGTTACGACGTACGACAGGGAAGAATCGGAAGAACGCACCGACGAGGTGATAGGTCTGTTCTTCCGCCTCAACTCACACAAGACGGAGATCATCGCGCTTCCCGATACTGTCCTTCAGGAAAAAGCGTATCTCGTGACGATCTCGACGAAGATCAAGAGCGAGGAATACAGATACTATTTCTCGATGGATCCTAACCTCTGCTATCTGTTCGGACCCGACGGCAAGAGCTACCAGCTCGGACCGGACGACGCGGCTGAATTCCTTTCGTCCGACCTCTCGCGCAGTTACTACGACAATTCGTCTCTTCCGACGCTGATGCTTTCGGGCACGTATGCGGTCTCCCCTCGCGAGGCGTCGTGGACTTACAAAAATTTCCGCGGAGACGCGATAGTATCCGACGTGACGGACGTCGTCTCCACCGCGGAACAGAATTTCACCGAAGACGTGATTTTCGCTCTTTCATATGAGACGGAGCCCGACTATTTCGGAGTAAAAGTCACCGACTCGAGCGGCGAGGTGATCTTCGACGATCAGAAATCGAACCTCGGCTCCTTCTCCGTCGATTCGGAAAAGACGGTCTACGTTGAAGTCACTTCAAAGTGGTACGAGGACGAGAGCCGCAATTACTCCGGCGAGGCGGTCTATTCGTTCGGAGCGCAGATATCTCCTTCTCCGTCGTTCCGCCTGTCGGCCGATTCCGTCGTTCGCGGCGGGTTCCTGACCGTCACGGGCAAAAACGTCGCGGATCCGGCTGCGGTTACTTTTTCGACCGATCCCGCGGTCGATTTCTACACGTCGGATCAGTTCAAACTGAAGTTCTGGCAGGGAGACGGTCTTGTCAGGGCGATCATTCCGATCCATTCGAGCCTTGAAGCGGGCGAGTACCGCATCACGTTTACCGCGTCCGGCGCGGAGCAGTCGATCCTTATCAACGTTACGGATCCGTTCTATCCCGATTCCGGTATGAACGTCACGGATGAGAAGGCGGACGAATGTCTCTCCGACACGGCGAAAGCAGAGTTTGAGAATCTGATCGCCGAAGTTACGAAAGAAGATTCTCCTCTCGTTTCTTTTGACGGATACTTCCTTTCCGGCGGCGAGAACTACACGAGCTGGGTCATCAGAGATTTCGGATCCCGCGTTCTCGTGAACGGCGGCGAGAAATACTCGTTCATCAACAACGGCATCGACGTCCAGTACGGCTGGGCGGCGGACGTTTCCGCGCTCAACAGCGGCACGGTCGTCTATACGGGCGAGACCGCGTTCACGGGCAGGATCGTAGTTATTGAGCACGGATACGGCGTCAGAACGTGGTACTGGAATCTCAGCGACGTTTCCGTTTCCGTAGGCGATACCGTTGAGAAAGGCGCCATGGTCGGTCACGCCGGCTCGACCGGACTCACCGATATGATCTACGGCGGCGTTCACCTCGCCATGTCGGTCGGCGGGTACTTCGTGAATCCGTCCGTCACGTGGTCCGCCGGGATCACGTTCCCCGAGTTCAACTGATAATTGACGTCAATTTCGGAAATTATTTGAAATTTCTCTTGCAAAGCTATATCCTTTATGGTATAATCCTACTTACGGGTTTTTTCGGGACCCGGAATAAAGCGTATTGGATCACACAAATATATTCGGAGGCTCATCACCCATGGAACTTGCAATCGGCATTATTCTCATCGTAGCGGCGTTGTTTCTGATCATCGCCGTCCTTATGCAGCACGGAAAGGATCACAATCTTTCGGGCACCATCGCCGGCGCGTCAGAGTCTTTCTTCGGAAAGTCGAAGTCGACCACGCTCGATAAGCAACTCTCCGTTCTCACGTCGGTCGTCGCCGTCGTATTCGTTATACTCGTTCTCGTGATGTATCTCGGCCAGGGCGGCGGAGGCACGAAGCCGGCTGACGAAACGACCCCCGTTACGACCGTCGACTCGTCGTCTGAACCTGCCGACACCGCGCTCGACACCGAGTCTGCCGGTAGCGCGACGGAAAGCGGAACGGAAACGGAGCCTGTGACCGAAGCGGCAACCGAATCGGCGGTCGAATCTGCGGCCGATACCGAGCCGGCCGACTCCGGAAACTGAAAGAGCCCGGCAAAAATCATACGGAATTACGGTGAGGGCATCCGCGGTCACGTGACGGCGGCTGCCC
>JAFWPR010000091.1 GCA_017545225.1 Clostridia bacterium | reverse complement strand
TCCTCGGCTAAGTACGGATTTCCGGTGAATTCATACTCTCCGTCGGGATACCTGAGCGTCAGGTAATTGGTTTTGGTATTGTTGAGATACGGGATAGCATCCTTTTCACCGTATAACTCTTCGATAAGAGAAACACGGTCGAACATCGAAGCGTCCGTCCACGATCCGTAGTATCCGAGTATCGGGATGGAGTGGATCGAATCGGTGAACGCGCCGTCTTCGTCGGTATCGGGGTACAGATACGTGTAACCTTCGACGTACGCTCCGCCTTCGTAGAAGGTGTCGAGGTATTCTGTCGTGTCTTCGTCGAGGGAGATACAAACGAGGACCTCGGTCGGTTCGGTGATCGTGATCTGTTCGGTCCTGAAAGAGGAGAGGAGGAGATGCGCGTCGTACGACGTGATCTCTCTGTCCCAGTTAATATCGGCCGCGTCGGCATCGAACGGATCCTCTTCACCGAGAACGCCCGAGACGTAGTCGAGTATCGCCTGAGCGTCGGCGGCGTCGACCTCGCCGTCGAGGTTGACGTCGGCTTTGATCGGCGAGTAGTTACCGACCGATTCGCCGTTTACCAGATAGGTTACGGTCGCGGGCAGATCGATCGTCCACGTGTCAAGGAAGATGTCGTAACCCTCAGCGAAAATATCCTGAGTGAAAATGTCGGTTCCGAGCGTGAACGTTTTGGATTCGCCGAGCGGATAGACCGTAAATTTATATTCGTACATACCCGTCCGGTCAGGGTCGTCTCCGAGCTCCGCCTTGACTTTGCCGTCGAACGCGGTATCCGGCGAGATCGTCGCTTCCTCGTCCATCATAATGAAGGAGGTGGCCATCAAAGCGTCGTTCACGTTGGCGACGCCCGAGCCTACTTGGATCACGGGATAGTAGAACAGATCATCCTCGTACTGTTGGTATATAGGATGAGCCGTCGACATGAGAAGGGAATTCGTCAGCTGACGCTGAGTGAATCCGGTCTTCTCGCAGAGCCCGTTTTCTCTGACGTACTGCGTGAAAAGCGCGGCCATACCGGCGATCTGCGGCGAAGCCATGGAAGTACCGGACTTGGCACCGTAGCTGTCGTGATCGCCCGAAACGGATCCGTCGTCGTTGACGTGAGGCGCGTTGAGCGAGTAGATGTTGTCGCCGGGAGCGGTGATCTCTGGCTTCAGGACCAGTGCGCTCGTCGGTCCCCAGGAGGACGACGCAGCCATCTGCTGAACGTCGGTATTCTCGCCGTAAACGACTTTGAGGTCTTCACTTATCTTGAGTGTTCCGGTGTAGTAGACGGTCCCGTCTTCAAGAACGACTTCCTCGGAGAGCTCCCTGAGCGAGGCTCCGTCGTCCATCGAAATGATGACGACAGGTTCCGTGTACTGATAATCCGCGAGGAGCATTCCGAGCGATCCGGGAACGTTGTTGTAGATTATCGTCGCGATCGCGCCGTTATCAACGGCGTTGGTCGCTTTCTCGACAAAGGTGATCTCGCCTCTCGAGCAGACGGCGATCTTGCCCTCGAGAACGTCGGAAAGAGCGGCGAATTCTTCTTCAGTTCCGACTCCGTCGATGAACACGTATTCGTAGCCCTCTTCGTTCACCAGGGTCGAAAGCGGTTCGTTCGAATAATCGGTCGGTTCGCTGTAGAATATATCAAGGTCGCCGACCGTGACCGTCATGCCTACCCCGCCGATATTGGCGACGTTGGCGACGGACAGCGCGTTGTTGAACGTGCTGGGGCTGCCGGTAGTCGCAAAGTTCGAATCGCCGACTCTCGTGTAACCCTCAAGCGCGTCTTCGTTTGCGGCTGACCTGTACCATACGCCGGAGTTGCCGGCTGCCGCCGCAACGATCATTCCGCTTTCGGTGACGGTGGAGAAGAAATCGTCGACGTGTGATTCGAACGTGAATCCTTCGTCGCTCGAACCGAGCGACAGATTGGCGACGTCGCATCCGAGAACGATCGCGTCTTCAAGAGCCGCGAAATAGTCGGAATCGTACGTACCTCCGCCCATTGAGAACACGTTCATCAGAATGAGCTGTGCGTCGGGAGCGATACCCTGAACGAAAACGGAGTCCAGCGCTTTCTCGAATCCGCCGTCGTTTTCAATGTATGTATTGGCGGCGGCGATACCTGCTACGTGCGAGCCGTGGTCGCTCTGCTTATTGACGACTGACGATACGTCGTATCCGCCTATACCGTAATTATATATGTACGGAATCTTCTCATTCAGATACGCGCTTTCGGGGACGATATCAACGTTCAGCTTGTCGGCGTCAGCGGCGATTTCGTCGAGGCCGAGAAGATCAAGCGACGCGATATACTCGTCCGCGCTCATACCTTTTTTCTCGGCGATCAGACCGAGAGAATACAGGTACGCGTTATTTGAGAGCGAGATATGATCAACGTCAAATCCGTTGTCAAGGATCGCGACTCTCGAGCCTGCTCCGGTATATCCGGATTCCCAGACGTAGGCGGCGCCTGTCTGAACGGTGGAGGACGCGGTCATCGGTTCGGCTCCGTCGACCGTTTCGGCGGGCTTGTATTCCCGCTCGAGAACGACCGCGCTGACGCCTTCGACCGCGCTGATCTTATCGATCTGTCCGTACATCACGTTCGCGGAGATGACGTCCGCGCCGAGAGTGATGTTCCATCTGACGTCGATCTCGGAACCGATGGCGGCGTTGATCTTGGCCGTCATCGCGTCCTGATAGGTGCGAAGGGAATCGCGGTACGCCTCGGCGGCGGCGTTTTCCCTGACGTCCTTGGCGGTGAAGCCCGCATTCAGCGTCGACTCCCTGTCAAGGTAGATGGAAACGCGGACGATATCGGTCGCGGCGTGCTCTTCTTTCCGCACGGCGTTTTTCGATCCGTCTTTCGGCTTGTTTGTTGCGTTTCCTTTGTTGATCTCTCTGAAAGACAGTTCCTGATACTTGTCAGGGGTGCCGTTATCGGGGGCCGCGGCAAAGATCGCCTGGACCGCTCCGAACAGCATCGCTGCCGTCAGAATGACCGAAAGGATTTTCTTGAACGTGCCGGCTTTTTTCATATGGTATCTCCTTTAAATAAATTTTATAATTATATTTTTATTCTATCATAGCAAAGATTTATATTCAATCAAAATTTTGTATAAACTTTACTTTTTTTAAAAAAGACAGCCGGCGTGTTGCCGACTGACTTTATCTCCGTTTTATTGTCCGTTGTCGAAAGCGGTCAGAAATGCCTCATAGTCTCTTATACATATAACGATATCCGGTTTACGCTCTTCGATCAGCTCGGAGAGCGTTTTGTCTTTATAGTGCCGGAAATCGACCGTGTACGTCGTGTCAAAGCTGTACCATGCTACGCACTCCACGGCGTTCGTGAAACTGTCTCCGTAGATAAGCACGTCAGGCAGGTAGTCTCTCCCCGTCCGGATCTCGGTCCTTCCTATATCGCCCGCCATGTAAAGGCTGTAAAGAACTTCCTCGTTTTCCTCGGGAAATGAATATACCGAGTCGAGAGGGAAAGGGTTGTCGTTGTCGTACCGTTCAAAAGGCACCGAATCCTTCGGGTAGATGACCGCGAGCTTTTCGTCGCCGCCCCACAGCCCGAAAAGCTGTCTGCCCCGCGATCCGAGATACTTATTAGGCAGATATTCGAGAACGAGATCATCTTCCTCGAGAACGAGATCCGCGGGACCTCCGTCTTCTTTGATCCTTCTCATTATTTCGCGGTACGTTTTATAAGCTCCCTCGATACCGAAATGGTTGTCGACTTTCGACGAGTACGTCTCAGGCGGGCCCGATTCTTCAAAGACCGCTCTCATATCCACGTATTTCACGCCTTTTTCATCGAGCTTTGAGAACAGAACCGAGGAGGACGCTTCGGTATAATCCGAAAGATTGTTGAGATACCACGGATAAGAGTCTTCGTAACATACGTACTGGCAGGGAACTGCGACGAAATAGAACTCTCCGCCGTATTTCCGAACTTCCTCTGAATGTTTGAGCAGATTATCGGAGACCGCCTCGGCGTCGGTTTCGATCCTTGCGGTATCGACAGTCGAAAACTGTTTGAATGGCAGAAGAACGTCGCCCGATATAACGATCCTGTCGTTTATGACGGGTCGGTGCAGTATGTACAGATTGATGAAAGTGTCGGCTTTGAGACACAGCTCCCGTCCGGCGGTGTGATCCTGAATATACGTATCCAGATTCTTGAAATAAGTCCCGTCGAGTACCGTTTCGCTTTTCAGTTCGGGGAATTCGGCGAGATTCCGGTTTTCAAAGAACGAATACCCGGCTTTCGGTCTGATTACGGTGAGTATCGCGACGAGACAGAGAACCGCAAAAAAGATGAAAACAAACGCTCCGTCGAGGACCGACCACGCTTTTGATCTTTTCATTCACTCACCCCCTCAGAACTGGAAATAGATGAACGGGTTGAAACTTCCCGTCGCGAGTTTCAGATACGCGAGCGCAAAAACGACGGCTGCGAAAAGCTTCGGACCGATTTCGATAAGAACACGCGCGGAGTGTGATTTTTCCGCTTTTTTCCCGAGAGCGCGCTCAACGGCTTTTTTAAGAGGCAGACATGCGACGATGCAGAGAACGAATTCGGGTAAGTACTCAATTAAATAATATACGGCCTCCCTCGCGTCTCCGCCGCCTGCCCCGAACATAACTCCGACGTAGCGGATCGCGTCCGAAATGCTGTCGCTCCTGAAAATCACCCAGCTGATAACGACGACGAAAAGCGTAAGAAGATGCCCGAAAAACGCGGGGACCTTTTTGAGGAATCCGCTTAGTATAAATTTCTCAACGATCAGTATCGCGCCGAAGTAAAGTCCCCAAACGATAAAAGTCCAGTTCGCACCGTGCCAGAGGCCCGTCAGCGCCCACACGACGGCAAGATTGAATATTTGCCGTCCTTTACCGCGCCTGTTGCCTCCGAGCGGTATATAGACGTAATCCCTGAACCACGTTGAAAGCGAGATATGCCATCTGCGCCAGAAATCCGTGACCGACGAAGCGGTGTAGGGATAATCGAAGTTCTCGAGGAAATGGAAGCCGAGCATCCTTCCCATTCCGATCGCCATATCCGAATAAGCGGAGAAATCAAGGTAGATTTGCAGGGTGTACGCTATCGCGCCTACCCAGGCCAAGGGCGCGGAGAGAAGTTCGTTTCCCGTCAGACCGAATACTCTGTCGGCGACGGCTCCCATCGAATTCGCAAGAAGCATCTTCTTGCCGAATCCGAGGATGAACCTTGTCAGTCCCTGCGAGACGTCGGCAATTGTCGTCGACCGTGCGGAGATCTCTTTTTCGACGGTTGAATAACGGACGATCGGACCCGCAACGAGCTGCGGGAAGAGAGAGACGTAAAGCGCGACTTTGAGAGGGTCACGCTGCATTCCGGCGTCGCCGCGGTAAACGTCGATGACGTAACTCATTCCCTGAAACGTAAAGAACGATATACCGATCGGAAGGGTGACCTTAAGGATCGGGATCCCGGTAAACGCAAGTGCTTCCGTGAAAAATCCTGCGTACTTGAAATACGCGAGAAGAGCGAGGTTTACGGCGACCGCGAGAATGAGGAACGCCTTTTTTGAACCTTTTTTTACAGCCAGACCGCATCCGAGACCGCCGAGATAGTTGACGAGGATTGAAGCGAGCAAAAGAAAGAGGAACCTGACCCCGCCGAAGGCGTAGAAGACGATGCTGAAAGACAGCAGGATCAGATTTCTCGCGTATATCAGTTTTTTGGGAAAAACGTAATAGAGAATGAACAGAGCGGGGAGAAAGAAAATCAGAAATGTACTGCTCGAAAAAAGCATAGATCAGCCTCTCAAACGTTCAGATAAAACTCTTCTCTCAGCAAATCGTGATATCTATCGGAAGAAATACCGTCTTCGGAATAAACGACCCGGTCGCCCTCGAACACTTTGTAAAGGCGGTCGTCGATCGTCTTCCTGCCGTTGGGCGTCTTGATGGCGATCATCGGGACCTTGTTGAACGGAGACGAGGGATGCAGTTCGCAGAAAACGGAAGGCTGAATGAAGTCGACCTCGTACACGCGATCCTCGGTGAAAGAGATGAACTCGCGCCACTTTCCTTTGTGAAGGTCGTAAAGTACCCAACCGAGGTCGGGATCCCGCCCGAACCTGTAAGTTTCGCCGAACTGCTCCTGAACGAATCCTTCTTTCATCAGAAGAGGGTATCGCGGAGCGGTCTGACCGACGCCGATGTCGCAGAAATAACTGCCCTCGGGCGTTCTGACCGACATGACGCGATGCCGTCTCATCGGAATCTCCGGCTCACCGCGCAGATATCTGGCAAAATAGTCGGTGACCTCGAGTCCGCAATCTTTGAAAAAGCGTGAGAGCAGACCGTTCACTTCGAAACAGTATCCTCCCATTCCGCGGGTAACGATCTTGTCGAAAAGGGAATCGGCGTCGAGAGCGAGCGGCTTTCCCTCGAGGATTTCGAGATTCTCGTACGCTATTTTCAGCACGGCGTTGTACTGCACGTCTCTCAAAAACTCATAGGACGCGCTGACAGGGGTTCCTTCCGGCAGGCCGATCCTTTTAAAAAACGCTTTAATATCCATATCTTTTTCTCCTGTTTTTAGTCAATAAAATAATAGCACAACTCGCTTGTAAATACAAGACATAAAAGACCGCCGCGTCTCATGCCGCGCGGCGGACGAATCGTATTCATTTCTTTTTGAAGACGCAAGTATCGGCGCAATTGACCTTTCCCGTTTTTTTGGAAGGAAAGACACTCCGAAGTGTTTGTTTAAGAGACAAATAAGAGTTCTGTTATATGAAATGACTGAATATTTTTTCTATAATCCTGAATATTTATAACATTTTTCATTGACAACGTCTCTTTAGCGTGGTAAAATATCTTCGTTCTTCAAAAAACAAAGATCAGAGAAAGGTATAATTATCATGAAAAAGATCCTTGCACTTGCCCTGGCGGCCGTTTTCGGTCTGATGATGTTTACCGCCTGCGGCACAACGAACGATTCCGCCCCTGAAACCACAGCGCCCGATACCGCGGCTCCCGCAGATACTGCCGATTATCAGCTCCTTACCGACGGCGTTCTCACCATAGGCAGCGAGATCGGTTATCCTCCCTTCGAGCAGTTTGCAGACGACGGCGTTACCCCTATCGGTTTTGACATTGATATGGCAAACGAGATCGGCGCCCGCCTCGGCCTCGAGATCAAATTCATCAATACGAAATTTGATACGATTTCCGAGGGTCTTGGCGTTAACTATGACGTTATCATTTCCGGCTACACCATTAATGAAGAGCGTGCCGCTCAGATGATCCTCTCCGATCCTTACATCGACAACTATCAGGCGATAGTCGTTACTGCAGACAGCGAACTGACTGCGGATGCGCTGACTGACGTGGACGGTCACTCTGTCGCTTTCCAGAAGGGAACCACCACCGACGAGATCATCTCGGATCTCGTTGACACCGGATCAGTCGACTGCACCGCCGCGGCAAACGAGAAGATCCTCACCTGCTTCCAGCAGCTCACGCAGGGCGAAGTTGAAATGGTCGT
>JAFWPR010000090.1 GCA_017545225.1 Clostridia bacterium | reverse complement strand
GGCTATATCTTCTGCCCGACCAACCTCAACGAGGGCGTGCCGAAAACGAAGACACTCTTACGCGACGAAAGAGAAGAACCGATAAAAGACAGAAACGGCAATTTCACTATTATCGACGCCGACGGCGTTGGGATCTTTCTGGGGTACAAGACCACCGAGAACCCGAAATACGCCATTACGGATCTCACTCTTCTCGATATGAAATACACTCATTACGAGGAGATCGACTATCAGGACTTCCTTGACAAGCACGTGGAGGACTTCAGGAACGAGGCCGCTCAGATGATGGCTCTCGTCCGCGAGTTCGATCAGAAATACAAGGCGGGCAGCCCGAACGCGATCATGGCGTACGATCTGCTCAACCTGTTCTACGTGGACGAAAGCAAGCCTCACGACGCGCCTGACAACCTGCTCGCGCACTATCTGGTCAACGAGACGGACATCACGTTCTTTGAAAAATTCATCCAGCGCGGCAACGCGACGATCCTCAACAAGATCATCGACCTGCTGTGCCTCGCTTCCTCGGACTATAACGAGGACGGCACGACCTGGGTGGACCGCACGAAGACCAGCGAGGTGCTCAGCGAATACGAGAAGGGCACTTCGGAGCTGAGGAATCTTTACGACTCCAACTGTCAGGACACCGCAAAGAAGCTGGTAAAAGACATAAAGAACTTCCGCGATACCTATACGGAAGCCAAGCGCCGTCTTGACACCTACGGCGAAACTCTCGGCTATTCGGAGCTTGAAGGCGCGACCCTTGAAAACGCCGAAGAAAAGTTCGCGGAGGCCGGCTCTGACTGTCTCTTCCCGGAATACAGTGAAGCGCTGACGATCTACTCGATCCTCGAATCCGTCTATTACCAAAAGGCGGGCGAGGTCATCGTAAACAACGCCGATCTTCTGAGCGAAGACGCTCAGACCGGAGACACTCAAGCAAAAGACACTCAAGCAGAAGACACTCAAGCAGAAGACACTCAAGCCGGCGACTGGGACGACTGGGACGACTGGGGCGACGCGGACGACTGGGGTGACGACTGGGGCGACGCGGACGGCTGGGGCGACGCGGACGGCTGGGGCGACGATAATAACGGCGGCAGTAATGCCGAAGAAGAGGCCCCCGCGGTCGAAAAGCCCGTCGCGACCTACGACCGTGACCTCACTCTCGCCGAGTATATTATGAACTTGGCGGCGGACGAAACGCTTGAGGATCATATCACGTCCCTTTATCCCCTCGTTTCGGCGCTTTCGCCTGCGCAGCGCGCCACACTCTCTCTCGGCGGCTTCAATACCCTTGTCAAAGGACTTTTGCAGGCGAACGATTACCTCGGCAAGCGCGAGGGCGCGATAAACGAGGCGATAGGGAAACTCAAAGACTGCGGCTATCCCGACGGCAGACTCTATATCTGGACGGGGCTCGACACCTCGCTCTTCGATAAAAAGGTCGTACAGACCGACGCCACCAAGGAAGCAGCCGCGGCAGGTATCGCTCTGGAAGCCTCGGAGAACGACACCGAAGCCAAAGAATCGAGCGATCTCAACCAGGCGCTGATCGTTATCGACATCTGCACGCTGGGTATCGGCGGTCTCGTGATGATCGTCAGCGCGTTTGCAGGCTTCTCTCTCTGGAGTCTTGGTATGAGCTACATCGCCCAGGCCGGCACGTACCTTATCATGGAGATGGCGGCAATGTTCGCCGACTACATTCTGGGAGCGCTTTTCTGCGCCCTTCAGGTGCTCAACGTTCTCGCGATCGTCGTCGGCGTCGTTATGCTGCTCTACTCCATTTTGCAGTGGTGCGGCGTGTTCGACACGCCCGAAAGGATCGATTACTCGGAGATACCGGACGTTGTCTTCGACGCACGGGTCAGCGGGGACGGCGCGTACCAGGTGCGTTACGACACCGTGACGAGCACCAACGCTGTAAAGTATTTTAATAAAACTGAAGAATTCGGCTTCCAAGATTTTATGAAAGCGATCCCCTCCGACTCGGACAAACACGCGGAGATGACGTGTTATCAGGCTGCCTACGACCGCTGGATGACGTTGTATTACAGCAAAGCGCCCGCGGCGGGCAAACCGATCGAGATCATCCCCGGGGAAGAACCCTTTGTCACGAGCGGTACGTATATGGCTCCGGACGGATATCAGCCGCTGAAGCTGATCACCGGATCCTCCTCCGTTGACGTAAACGATTTCACTCTCCAGTATTCGTCGAAGGAAAGTTCGCCGCTTTACGTCTTCTTCCCGGGCGAAAACAACACTAAATCGTCCGGCAAGATCATCAACGACGACGGGACCTACTTGACGAACGTCAGACTCGTGCATCACGAGAAGCGTGAGGACGCGATCAACACTCTGAAAAAAGCGAACTTCGAGCCGATCGATATCAATCTCACGCCCGACGACGGCTTTACCTTCGTCGGTTATCAGCTGGGCCCCGCGAATGTCGCTCTCACTGATATCCGCGTCGCCACCAACGGCACCGATACGATCATGTACGGCGATGCAAGCTACGGCAAACGCGGCGGCGACGGAACGGAGCTGACTCCGGACGGTCTCGCGCTTTACGCAACGACCGATCCGTCAGCCGGTTCGCCGATCATGAATCTGTCGGTACAGTACGAACGGAAAGAGCTGGGCAGCGGATTTGAGCCCGTGTGCCTGTTCAGCGGCGGCAACGCAGTGGACTTCAGTCAAAAGTGGAGAAATAACTACGCTGACCCCGATGAGGACGACGAATATACGTACTTTACCAGGGATCTCCCGACAGGG
>JAFWPR010000089.1 GCA_017545225.1 Clostridia bacterium | reverse complement strand
GGGGTACCGTATTTAGCGGTCATCTCGAAGAGGAGTTTGTTGTTCTCGGTCTCGGACCAGTCGAAATCGCGGGTGATCGAGTACGTCGGGATCGGATACTGGAAGCCGCGGCCGTTGGCGTCACCCTCGATCATGATCTCGATAAACGCCTTATTGACCATATCCATCTCGTGCTGGCAGTCGCCGTAGGTGAAGTCCATCTCCTTGCCGCCTATGATCGCGGGAAGGTTTTTGAGGTCGTTCGGTACGGTCCAGTCGAGTGTGATGTTGGAGAACGGAGCCTGAGTGCCCCATCTGGACGGCGTGTTGACGCCGTAGACGAAGGACTGGACGCACTGCTTGACTTCCTTCTGCGTCAGGTTGTCGACCTTGACGAACGGAGCGAGATACGTGTCGAACGAGGAGAACGCCTGAGCGCCCGCCCACTCGTTCTGCATGATACCGAGGAAGTTGACCATCTGGTTGCAGAGGGTGGAGAGGTGGTTCGCCGGGGACGAGGTGATCTTGCCGGGAACGCCGCCGAGGCCGTCCTGGATGAGCTGCTTGAGCGACCATCCGGCGCAGTATCCGGTGAGCATCGACAGGTCGTGCAGATGGATCGCAGCGCTTCTGTGCGCCTCTGCGATTTCTTCGTCGTAGACCTCGGAGAGCCAATAGTTCGCCGTGATGGCGCCTGAGTTGGAGAGGATGAGTCCGCCGACGGAATACGTGACGGTGGAGTTCTCTTTGACTCTCCAGTCGTTGATCTTCAGGTAGTTATCGACAAGATCCTTGTAATTGAGAAGGGTCGAGTTGATATTCCTGACTTTCTCGCGCTGTTTACGGTAGAGGATGTACGCCTTCGCTACGTCGGCGTAACCGGATTCGGACAGCACTTTCTCAACGCTGTCCTGGATCTGCTCGACGGTGATCCTGTCGTCCTTGATCTTCGACTCGAAGTCGGAGGTAACGTGAAGGGAGATCAGATCGATGACAGAAGGATGATACTGTTTGCCAAGCGCCTCAAACGCTTTAGTGATCGCCGCGGAAATCTTGGATATATTGAAATCCACTACGTTTCCGTCTCTTTTGACTACCTGATACATCGGAGGTTCTCCTTACATTGATTTTTTATCCGATCAAGCGGCTTCGGGCTGTCCGCCAAGTAAAAACCGGGCGTAAAACACCCGCTTAAAACAGAAAAAAAGCGCCCGGGACGCCGCATCGACTCAGCAGAGACAATTATACAACATCCCGGGAGAATTTGTCAATATATTGTGGTGAAAAATGTTCGACAAATCTATATCTTGTTTTTTAGTCAATTCCACGAAGAGCAGCTTCCGGCACATATTTTCGGGCGATCGCGAGGTATTCAGCCATCGTCTCGCGAGGCGGCGCGGAGAACCCCTCGAACGGCACGGAGTCGCGGTCTACGAACGCCTGAAGATAGTATCTTTTCGCACCGCGTATCATTTTACCTATCTCTTCAATATCTTCCGCCGCGTGAAGTTCGGCGGTGACGGTCGTGCGAAACTCCGAATCGATTGGCGCGCATTTGAGGATCTCAATGCTCTTCTCTATGCGTGAGAGATCGACGGAGTCGACGCCGCACGTCCCGGCGTATTTCGCGGGGGAATTCTTGACGTCCATCGCGACGTAGTCGCAAAGACCCGCGGAGATGATACCCGAGAGCGCCTCGGGGTGATACCCGTTCGTGTCGATCTTCGTCATATATCCGAGTTCGCGTATCTTTGAAAGAAGATCGGGCAGATCGCGGTGAAGGAGCGGTTCCCCGCCCGTGACCGCGACGCCGTCGAGCAGGCCGATCCGTCCTTTGAGGAACGCGAGAAGTTCATCCTCGCTCATTACCTCATCCGACTTTCCCGTCGCAAGATCGAAGTTGTGGCAGAACGGGCAGCGGAAATCGCATCCGGGCAGAAAAAGGGTACACGCTACGTGCCCCGGAAAATCGAGGAGGGTCATTTTTGCTATTCCGTGGATCGTCATCGTCATACTCCCGCAAAGATACTCATATTTCTCAGGACGGGATCGGATATCCCGTCGTTCACCGAATAGGCGTGCTTCTCAAGATCGCCGCACGAGGCTTTGGTGAGACCGCGGTCGATCAGCGCGTCGATCACGTCTGCGGCGATACTCTCCATGACGCCGCTCTTCTCATCTCTGGTCGTCTCTCCGTTGTCCGTCGTGATGAGATATTCGATCAGCTCGGCGGTGAGGGACAACTCCGGCAGCGCTCTCATCGCGCGGAACGCCCATTTGTAAAAAGGCATATAAACGCCGTTCAGAAGGAAGACCGTCTGCATCGCGGCGCGTGAAAACTCGATCGCGGACAACTGCGCGGCGCCCTCCTCGCCGTGCGCGAGGCACCTTTTATAGTTGTACTGTCCCGCCTGCGCCATTACGAGCAGCGAGCCCGACAGCTTTTTTCGCATAACGTCTTCGGGGTATCGCGCGAGCGAGGCGCGGATGCGCGTTACCTCTCCGTATCCGTCGAAGAAAATCTCTCCGTTCACCGCCTCAGCGAGCGAGGACGACGGGGTCGTCATCCATTCTTCAAGCGTGAGCTCTCCGTTCTCCGATCCGGTCCTGTCGCGAAAAAAATCCGCC
>JAFWPR010000088.1 GCA_017545225.1 Clostridia bacterium | reverse complement strand
TTTTTTCAGCGTCGCTATATTAAAGGAACAGTTCCATAAAAGTTTCGCGCGGCGTCATGCCCATCCTGTCGTAAAACCTTCGGGCGGGACCGTTTCCTTCCCAGACGGCGAGCGCGACGACGTCGCATCCGAGCTTTTTCGCTTCCTCTTTGACGAAACGGAAGAGCGACTCCCCGATCCCGGAACCCCGCTTCTTCTCATCGACGCAAAGGTCGTCGACGAACAGCGTCCTGTGAGGAACGAGATTCGCGTTTCCCGACGGTTCCCTTATCGCGCAGAACGCGTAGCCCGCGACTTCTCCGTCCTCTTCTGCGACGAATACGGGCGTCTTTTCGTTTTCGAGTATTCTCTCAAGATCGTCTCCCGCGTATTTGGTCGTCCCCGGGACGAAAATGTCGGGGCGGATCTCCGCGTGGATCTCAAGGACCTGAGAGAGCAGATCGAGCAGCCTGCTTATATCTTTTTTCTCGGCTTTGCGTATCATTTCTTCACCTCGGCTCACTTCTCCGCCGGGGCTTCGGCGTTCTTATTCAGCCGCCCGGCGAGTTTCGCGATCCCTGACTCCGCGAGCACGTAAAGTGTGTCGATCACGGCGGCGATCGCAAGGGAGATCAAAGCGACGGTCAGCACGGCGATCGGCTCCGCGAGAAGGCGTTTCGGGATGCTCCCGAACCACTCGTTGAAATGGGGATAAAAGCGCATATCGACGATCGCGGCGACGAGGAACGCCCCGTACGTCCAGCGCGACAGAAGCGAAAGCGCCTTTTTGATCCACGCGGGCAAGCGGGTAAGATCGAGCGACGTTATGAGCGCGAAGAACGGCACGGCGATCAGCACGACGAAGAGCGACGGATTCGTCATGAACTCGCCCCAGAAGAATTTGCCGCCGTGGAAGCGCCAGAAGTTGTACGCACCGCCGAGCAGACCGAAGCCGATCCAGGAAAGAAACAGCCATATCTTTTTGATCTTCGGCGGGAACTCGCGCAGATACGAGCCGATGAAGAAATACGTCACCGGGTACATCGACGTGAAGAACGTCGGGAATACCTTTGAGAACTGATTCGACGAAACGGGCGACGCCCACCACGACGGGTCGGACAGATTGAACGTGTTGAGAACGCCGGGGACCGCGGTCAGAACGAGCATCGTCAGGATAAGGACGGTCTTTTTCTTCCTTGTGTCAAGCGCGTGATACGCGGCGTTGAGGAACGGTATAAGAAGAAAGAGACAGACGTACATCTCGACGTACCACGCGTAGTCGCTGCCCTCGAAGTGCAGAATCTGCTTGACGTACATCGAAACGGTGTTCGGGTAGGCGTAGAATATGACTTTGCACGCGGTGCAGAAGATACTGCACAAAACGTAGATTACTGAAATGCGGATGAGACCCTTGTAGTACTTGCCGGACAGCTTCTTGTTCGTCATCACCCATCCGGTCGCCATGAGGAAGAGAGCGACGCACGTGTTCCCGAACGCGTAAAGAACGTCGAGCGTGAACATCGCGCGGCCGACGTGGATCTCGTCACGAATACCGATCTGCGCGGTAAAGTGAACGGTCACGACGAGGAAAAACGCGATCACTTTCAAAAGGTCGACGGACGGATTGCGCACAGCGCCCGATCTTGTCAGACCGTCTTTCATAATCTCCCTCCCGGCATTTCCTGATTTCGGGAATAATTATACAGCATAAAGCGTGAGTTTGCAAGCGAAGAAGGGCTTTTGAAAATCACGAAAAAAAGGGTTGACAAAGGTGTTTCTCCGTGATACAATAATTGAGTGTCCGGTGATGACCGGAGATATCGGACTGTGCTGGTGTGGCTCAATGGCAGAGCAGCTGATTTGTAATCAGCAGGTTGTTGGTTCGACTCCGATCACCAGCTCCAGGGGGAATTCCCGAGCGGCCAAAGGGGGCAGACTGTAAATCTGTTGTCACTGACTTCGGTGGTTCGAATCCACCTTCCCCCAATATCATAAAAAGCACCGTCGTTGACGGTGCTTTTTATGATATTGGGCGTCAAAGCTGGTGGATGAGAAGGGCGCGGCAATGATTGACGTGCCGGGGGCACGTCAGAACCGCGCCCCGGCCCTCTCCGCAGAGAGGGCGAATCCACAAAAAAGGAAAACCGTGAACGCGGTTTTCCTTTTTTGCCTCTTCCCGGGAAGAGTTTTTTGTCTACCAAGGCAAAAGGCGTTTTTCTTTGCTTTTCGGGCGAGAATCGGTCAAATATAGGTGAAATAAGGGCTTTCTCGGGCTCTCGGGCGGCCTTGCGGTCGTCCGAGAGCCTGATTTTTTCATTTTCGAGTGAAAACCGGTGGTGTACTTTTAACTTTTTTCTGCTCTGCAGTGACGTAATAAAAAATAGGAAGGTGGATTCTAAAGAGCAATTCCTTTGCTTTTTTGTCAAAAAATATTTACTATCGTAAATTATTATTGACTTTTCCGTGCTTTTGAGTATAATGGAGTATGCGGAGGTGACGAATATGTGTATGGATTATTCCAAACTGTGGAAACTGTTGGCGGAGAAAGGACTGTCAAAATCCGACCTGATGGAACTGACGGGCCTCAGTTCCCGCGTGATAGGCAAACTCGTGAAGAACGAGACGGTCACGACGGACACGCTCTCGAAGATCTGCGCCGCCCTTTCGTGCGACGTCGGGAGTATTATGGAATGCGTCGATGAAAACACCCTTTCGCTCTATCGCTATTGCCGCGCATACGGAAATCAGATCGAAGAGAACGAAAGAGTCAAAAAGATCGGTTTCGTTTTCAGCAGTCGGAAATATACCGTCTATTTCTCGAAAAGAGCGGCGTCAAAAGCGACGAATATCTGTTGCGACGTCGACGGGTCCGTTTACTGGAAACAGTATCACATAGCGGGCGGAGTAACGAAGCCGTCCGTCGAAAAATACGTTCTCGTAAAACCGGAAAAAAAGGCGGACGAGTCCGTGATCGTCGTTATCAAGGGCAAACCCGCGATGATCGAAGGACTCGACGAGGGGATCTGGTTGTCTGCGAAGAGAGAAAGCCCGCCTAGAAAAGCCTGCGTCGTCGTGATGACGGAATCGGAGTTCAAACTTTACGAGCCGAAGTGAAAACAAATGCAACTCTGAACGCGCGATCAAACTCAAGCATCTCTTGATTGACCTGCGGCGGCTCGGAAAGACAGGGGACGGTTCTATGTCTCAGAGCGCCGTGATGGGCGAAAAAAGACACAGAACCGTCCCCCGTCTTCATCTCCTCGATCAACACGGCGAAGGCGAATCAGTAAATCAAATTAAAACATCGGGCTTCCGAACGGAAACAGACCGTCCGGAAACCCGATTTTTGCATTTCAGGAACAAAAACGGTGGTGTACATTTAACTTTTTTCTGCTCTGCAGTGACGAATAAAAAAGGCGGAAGGTTGATTCTAACAGATCAACCAATAATTGCATAATCGTCCGGAGTTTAGTATAATTAAGGTGCCTGAAGAACTCGGCAAACCGGGATTTGCGGAAGAGAACAAACCACGGATAATCATAAAAATATGAACAGAGGATGATTATGTTCAAAGTTGATTATAAGACTCTGAGACTGTCTTTTAACGATTTTCACGACTTTACGAAAAAAGAGCTGCCGCAGTACGGGGAATACTGCCTGCTCGAACTGAAAACAGGAGATTATACCGCTGGCGAATGGCATCCTGAAGATTACAGCAACAAAAAATCAACGTCCGGCAAATTCATCCGAGGGACCGCCGACACGGTAGATTCCGAAGAAGTGGCAAGATGGCACTCTCTCGATTGCTACGACCTTACGGAGAGTCTTGAAAAAGAAGGGGTCAACTGGATAAACATCGGCCGCGAAGAGGAAGAGGGCGACCGCAATATTCAGTTTGAGGGCTTCAAATCGTTTGCCGACCGAAAGCACCCCAAAGAGGAGCAGTTCTGCCTTCTGATCATGAAGGACGGAAGTCTGGCGGCGGGCAGATGGAACAAGTGGCGGCATGAAGCCGGAGGGGCGTTTATTTACGCGCCGGCGCTTGCAAGCCACAACTCGGACGAGGTGTGGGCATGGACGCCGCTCAGCACCGATGAGATCTTCGCGAGTGAAATCGAACGGGAGAACGAAAAAAAGCGCGAAAAGAGACTGAACAGAAACCCCTCGGCAGACCCGGCGCTGTTCAAATACGGAACGGATATCGACGTATACTACAAAAAAGCGCTTGAAAAGCTGCGCGGGGAGTTTAACTGGGCGACCGTGACCATGATGAAAAAGAAGACTCCGGTATGGCAGATCGCGCCTCTGCACGGAAAATACGTTTTCGGTCAGATCGGCAAAAACTATTATGACGATTCGGATATAGTGACCCCCTGGACGGAGGGTACGACCGCCGATGAGTTCATCGATTATCTGTACAAATACACTCGACAAACGGTCAAGCATTCCAATCCCGATGAAAAATTCAAGTTCGGTACCGATATTAACGTATATCTTGAAACGGCCTTCAAAAACGTAAAAAAGGATTATCGCTGGCTTGACGGAAAGATGCTCGCGAAAACCTGGCAGTATGATATACAAAGGGTCGACGGAGATCTGGAATTCGTCAGAAAATACCGGGATGAAAGCGAGTATTCGGTGTGCGACGCCGAAAGCGCGGAACAGTTTATAGAATGGGTTGAACAAGACTATCGGAACGCGGCGCTCCTGGAGAATGAACCCGTGGCAAGCTATTCTCCTCATTTCGGAAAAATCGATCTGTACGGATGGAATCTCGAGAGCTACGTTTTCTATAAGTTGAAGTCGGGCGACTATAAAGTGAGCGTAACTGCGGGAAACCGTTCGACAGGCGGCAGCAGGGATTTTTTCATCACGCCGTACTGTTTTGAGGCAAAGACCTGGGATGAGTTTCTGGACCGTTATCTCGAGATCGTTCCCGGTAATTCTTTCGGGCTCGGGAAGAAGGACCTTTTGCCTGACAAAGATCTGAAATTATTCCTCGGGTATTGAAACGGGCAATAATGAAGTGAAACGATCCCTGCAGATCGGGATTTGCGGAAGAGAACAACCCGGGGATAATCAAAATAACGTAAAGAAAAAGAACGGTAAACAGTCGTAAAGGGGGGCCCTGCGGTAATGGAATATGCTTATTCGATTCTGATGGGTATTTTTGCGCTGGCGATCCTGGCGTATGCCGGACTTATGGCGCTTACAAAAGACTACAATATCTTACCTGTTCGAGCACAACAGTCGGTTAAACCGAAAGACACGAAACGATATATGACGCAGCTCGCAAAAGTTGTTGCGCTCGTCTCTCTCTCACCCGCCCTCAGCGCACTGACGGGTCTGTGGAATACGGTCGCCGCTCTCGTTGTTTTGATCGGATCAATGATCCTCTTCATCTGGCTTGGGACCCGGGTCATGAGAGGAGTTGAATAGGGTAACAGGAGTTACCCGAACCCGCCCGGAGTGGCGCCTATACGGCATATTTTCGTTTCTCGTCCTTGCCTTATGTCTATAAGGCGGCGTCCTCGACGCGAAAATCTGCTCGTATAATCATCCGCTCCGGGTCGAAGAGTTTTGCCGGAGATGATTTTTGTCCCGGCAAGGCAGTGCCCGAAGCAGGTAGCGACTCCTACCTGCGAGGGTGATAACGAAGCAGGGGCAAAAATCAACCCGTCAAAACCGGGTTCGGATAGCCCCTGTTA
>JAFWPR010000087.1 GCA_017545225.1 Clostridia bacterium | reverse complement strand
TTGAACACGTCGGGGTGAGCCTTTTCGATCTCGTCGAAAAGGATGACGGAATACGGTCTTCTTCTGATCTTTTCTGTCAACTGACCGCCGTCGTCGTATCCGACATATCCGGGAGGCGAGCCGATGAGTTTCGACACGCTATGTTTCTCCATATACTCGGACATATCGACGCGGATCATTGCGTTCACGTCTCCGAACATTACGTCGGCCAGGACTTTGGAAAGTTCAGTCTTTCCGACGCCCGTGGGACCGAGGAAGATAAACGACCCTATTGGCCTTCTCGGGTCTGAGAGACCGAGTCTGCCGCGGCGTATCGCGCGGGAGACCGCCTCGACCGCAGCGTCCTGTCCGATGACGCGCTCTTTGAGCGTTTCCTCGAGGTGCATTAGTTTTTCGCTCTCCTCTTCCTCGAGTTTCTTTACCGGTATGTGAGTCCAAGCGGAAACGATATCGGCGATATCCTCTTCCGTTACGACGGCCTCTTCGGTCCTGCCGTCGGACGGAGTTTTTTTCGCCTCGAGTTCATCCGTGAGCTTCTTCTCCTCGTCGCGCAGCGAAGCGGCTTTTTCGTAATCTTCGGAAAGGATCGCCTCTTCCTTCTCTGCGGTAACGCTCTTCAGCTTGTTTTCGAGCTCCCTTACGTCCGGATCCGGGGTGATCCCCGCAATACGTTTCTTCGAGCCCGCCTCGTCGATCAGGTCGATCGCCTTGTCGGGGAGAAATCTGTCGCTGATATAGCGGACGGAGAGTTTGACCGCGGCGCGGACCGCCTCGTCGCTTATCTTGAGCTTGTGGTGCGCCTCATATTTGTCGCGGAGACCGAAAAGGATCTTTTCTGCTTCCTCGGGAGTCGGCTCGCCGACCATAACGGACTGGAACCTTCTCTCAAGAGCGGCGTCTTTTTCGATATGACGTCTGTATTCGTCGATCGTCGTGGCGCCGATGACCTGCATCTCGCCTCTTGCGAGAGCCGGCTTGATGATGTTCGCGGCGTCGACGGCGCCCTCCGCTCCGCCCGCGCCGATTATCGTGTGGATCTCGTCGATGAAGAGGATGATATTCCTGTTTTCAAGAACCTCTTTCATCACGGACTTCATTCTCTCCTCGAATTCCCCTCTGTATTTCGCGCCTGCGACCATAGAAGAGATATCGAGGGTAACGATAGATTTGTTTCTGAGGTCGTCGGGAACGTTTCCGTCGACAATACGCTGCGCGAGTCCCTCGACGACCGCCGTCTTGCCTACTCCGGGTTCGCCGATCAGGCATGGATTGTTCTTGGTTCGTCTCGAGAGGATCTGAATGACTCTCTCCGTCTCTTCATCGCGCCCGATGATCGGATCGATCTTTCCCTCTTTCGCGAGGCGGCAGAGGTCTCTGCCGTGCTGAGATAAAACGGGGCAGTTCTTGATCTCCCCCGTCTCGCGTCCGCCGCGTCCGCCTTGCGATACGTTCTCCGGGTCTGCGCCGAGATACGACGCGACGTCTCGTCTCAGTTCGTCGGGAGACGCGCCGAGCCTTTCGAGCATCTTGACGGCGAAGCAGTCCGGCTCGCCCGTGATTGCGAGGAGCAGATGTTCCGTGCCTATAAAGCCGTGACCCATATTCACGGCGAGCGACGCCGAGTTTTCTATAACCTTTTTCGTTCTCGGGGTCATATCGGCTGCGGACAGTCTCGTCCTCTCTCCGACGCCCGACGTCTCCTCGATCATCCGGCGAAGGGAGTCGGCCGTGATCCCCTTTTCGGAAAGCACCCGGGACGCGATGCCCTCTCCCTCCTCGAGCAGACCGAGAAGTATATGTTCGGTACCCACGCAGGTGTGACCCATCTCGCACGCCGCTGAGATCGCGCGGTTAAGGGCGTTCTGCGCTCTTCCCGTAAATCCTACGTTCATTGAATTCACCTTCCTTCAGCGGACAGGGGGCGGAAGAGTCATTTCCCGTCCTTGCCCGACAGTATCTTTCTTATTCCTTCCGCGCGGGCGCGATCGCGCTCCGCCGGGGTCATCTTTCCGCCGTGAGCACGCATCAGCATAGCCGGCATCGACTTTATCAGAATTTCGTCGAGTTTTTCAACGTTCACACAGTCGATAACGCCGAGGCACACACCGAGGCGTACGTCCGAATAAAGACTCAGGAGTTCTTTCGTGTCGATCTTCACGGCGTACAGCAACGTACCGTACGCTCTCATAACACGGTCCGAAACGCCGTCGCGGTCGGCGTCGAAGAGTTTCTTTCTGAACGATCTCTCCTGCTCCGCGATCTTACCGGTCACGTCCGCAAGTTTCGAGATCGTCTCTTTTTCCGTCACGCCGAGCGTGACCTGGTTGGATATCTGGAACAGACAACCGTCCGCCGCAGATCCTTCTCCGGACATTCCTCTCACGGTGAGTCCGATCTTGCCGAGCTGATTCGACAGCGATCGGATACCGCCCGCGGCGACCGTCCCGGGCAGGAACATCATCACGGACGCCCTCATTCCCGTTCCGAGATTGGTGGGACAGTGCGTGAGATAGCCCAGTCTGTCGTCGTATGCGATATTGAGTTTCGCGTCGAGCGCCGAGTCGACGGAATCCGCTCTTTCGTACGCCTCCTCAAGCGAAAGCCCGGGCAGTATCGACTGAATCCTGACGTGATCCTCCTCAAGGATCATGACGGAAACTACACCGTCGGTCGAATTTACGACTCCGCGCGTTTTCGACGAGCGGGCGAATTCCGGAGAGACCGCGTGTTCTTCTGCAGCAGCGGCTCTTTCGTTGTCGGGAAGACCCGAAAAATCGGTAAAAACGTAACCGGGGTCGCCATCGAATACGCCGCGCACCTTTCCTATTATTTCTTTGCGCGACGTCTCGTCGAGTCTGTCACCGAACGGATAGTCATTCAGATTTCTTGCAAGACGGATACGGGACGAGACGAAAACGTCGGAGTCTCTTCCTTTCGTTTCATACCATTTCATTTTGACTCACTCCCTTCCGCACGGGCCGCGCGAAGCTCGTCTCTGAGTTTCGCCGCCTTCTCGTATTCCTCGTCCTTTACGGCGGCTTTCAGTTCCGCCTCAAGAGTTTTGATCTTTTCTTTCTTCTCTCTGTCCTTTTTGTATGCAGCCGGAGCGCCGCCGACGTGCGACGTCGTACCGTGGATACGGCTGATCGTCGGGGAGAGTTCTTCGGCAAACGTTTTGTAGCACTCGGGACAACCGGCCTTCCCGGTGTTCACGAGGTCCGAAAACGTCGAGCCGCAGAGCGGGCACTTTTTGATCTTTTCCTTCGTTCTTCCGGGAAGCTCCCTCATGCCGAACAGGCTTCCGAAAAGCTTGTCGGCGCCCGGAAAAGTGTCGTCGAAGAACCCCGAACCGAAAAAGTTCTCGTGCTGGAAAACGTCCTCGAGTTCGCCGTTCTTTTTCGCCTCTTTCGCGCATTCCGCGCAAAGGGAGAGCGACCTTTCCTTACCGTTCACCGATTCTCTGTAGAATACGGATGCTTCATTCTTTTTACATCTTTCGCAAAGCATATCAAATACCTCCTTCAGGCTAATTTTACCTCATGAGCGTCATCAGAATATGGCGCATTATGTCGGCCCTTACGGCTCCGCGTTTTTCGGGTTCTACGCGGTCGAGAGATCCGTCCGTCAGCGCGGAGACGATCAGATCGTGTTCGCGCGCGGTGACCACGCCGTGATCGAGCAGATTCGACGCGTAGGCGCGCGCCTCGCGCGCGTCGAGCTCTTCGCCGATCGCGTGGAAGAAATGCATCAGGTATTCGTTCGCGGTCATCCTGACTCTGACGATCCTGATGAATCCGCCGCCGCCCCTTCTGCTCTCGATGATGTAACCGCGTTCCGGTGTGAAGCGGGACGTTATCACGTAATTTATCTGACTCGGAACGCATCCGATCTGTGACGCAAGGTCATTTCGGCGAACTTCAGCCGTGCCGCCCGATCTGTCGAGCATCTCCTCGATTATTTTTGCGATCTGATCCGATATGATCATTTGGGATCACTCCTTTTTTCTGTTTTCGACGATATTTTATCGCAAAGGTCAAAGAAAGTCAAAGTCAAAGAAAGTCAAAGTCAAACCAGTTCGAGCGGTTTTTTAATGCTTATATGCTGTTTTCTCTCATTTTCTTTGTTTTTCTTCGTTTTTCTCTTCATTTCGTCACCGGCAAAATAACGAAAATCAGAGCAGTCATATCTTTTTTCAATTGAAATATATATTTACCGGACGGGTCGCCGGAAACTTCCGGTCCGTCCGAATCATAAATGCCGCGCAAGCGGCGGGAGGTACCCAGTTATGTTCGTTTACAGCGTCAAGGCAAATACGCTCAAACTGGTCGGGATTATCGGGACAGCCCTTTTGCTGCTCATCGTGATGATCTTTCTGATCCCTGATTACGCGCCGAAGACAACGGCGGCGATCGCGAAGAAAAACTCCGATATCAAATACGATAAGGTCAAAGACAATGCCGGACGGATCGCTTTTCTGGAGCAGTTCGGCTGGGAAGTCGATTCCGAACCTCTCGAGGAGGTTACGATTCGCATCCCATCGGAGTTCGACCGCGTTCTTACCTCATACAACGAACTTCAGAAGCAGCAGGGGCTCGACCTGTCGAAGTATCGAGGCAAAGAAGTAACAAGATATTCTTATAAGGTGAACAACTACCCCGGATACGGGGGAACCGTCACCGCTAACGTGATCGTCTTCAAGAACCGCGTCGTAGGCGGAGACGTATGTTCGTCCGACGTAAACGGCTTTATCGGAACGTTCGAATACCCCGATAACGCGCTCCCGAAAGAGAGCGATGCCGAGACGCAGGGACAGACAGGAACGGAGACTGCGCCGGAAACCGGAGGCTGAATCTCTCTCAACGCTAATTTTTTCGTAAACCGTACCGTCCGCACTTGATTCTTCTCCGACATTAATATATAATTGGGGCAGAGAGTTCCGTTCCGGGCAAGGAACGGACGGACGGAGGGAATAAAATGGATTCAGCGAAAGCCGCGGAGAGATTCGGTATCTCGAGAAGACGCGTCGAGGCGCTCTGCGCCGACGGTCGGATACCGGGAGCAAAAAAAGTCCGAGGAAAATGGAGGATCCCTTCATCTGCCAGGAAACCCATAGACGAAAGAACCGTTATCGTCGTCCCCGACGATCAGCTTTCTCTGTTCGACGCCGTAAAGAAAGACAAAAAAACGACGCTCAGCCGTGCGGAGGTCTGCCGCGTCCTGTCCGTGTCACCGACAACCTTGAAAAACTGGATCAGACTCGGCAAGATCAAATCGGATCCCGACGGGCTTACGTTTGACAAAAAATATATCTCGGCGGTCGCGCGATCGATGAAGAAAGGCAGCGGCGGTCCCCTCACGTCGCGCAGGAACAAAAAGAAAAAGACCGGTAAGTCGGTCGCGGCGGATTACGTAAAGAGCAAGCGAAACAAAGAAGCCGTAAAAGAACTCGGAGCCGCGCTCCCTTCCCTCTCGAACGAAGAGCTCAAAGCCGCTCTTTGCGGGTGCGCCGTCCGTCTTTATCTTTTGAGCCGCGGGCTCGGGACCGAGGAACGCTCCCTTCAGTCCGCGATCGGGGGAGACGCGGAATTCGGTTCGCTCGTTTACGATCTTCTCGGGAAGAACGAACTGTCAGACAGACAGCGGTGCCCGTTCAGGACCGCTCTTTCGTCGGGCATTGAGTTCGTTCCGTGGGAAGACACGCTGGGGTTCGTATACCTGTCTCTCTCCGACGTGTCGGACAGAAAAGGAACGGGTATCTACTTCACTCCCGGGGACGTCGTCGATCACGTATTCGATCTTTTGTCGACGGCAGGCGCGCTTGACAAAGGCTCCGCCATCGACCCGTGCTGCGGGACCGGCAATTTCCTTCTCGCGCTGGCTAAACGCGGTTTCCCTGCATCGTCTCTGCACGGGACTGACCTCGACGAGATAAGCGTGTCGGTCGCACGCATCAATCTGTATCTGAACGACCCGTCGCTCAAAGCCGACTTCCTAAGGGATACGGTCGTCCGCTGCGACTCGCTCGCGAACCGCAAGAGCGGGAATTATTCGCTCGTCGTCGGCAATCCGCCGTGGGGATATGAGTTCGGCGAAAGGCAGCTTTCGTCCCTCTCCAAAAAATACGCGTCCGCCGATAAAAAAGGAGCCGAATCGTACGATCTGTTCGTCGAGCGCGGTCTCGATCTGCTCGCGGACGGCGGAAAGCTCGCGTACGTCATACCCGAGGCGTTCCTGAACGTTGCGTCTCACGGAGAAGCAAGGCGAGAGGCCGGAAAAAGAGCTTCCGTTTCGTTCGTATCGTTCGTGGGAAACGTATTCTCCGACGTTCAATGTCCCGCCGTCCTGCTCGGACTTGAAAAAAGAGCGGGAGGCGACGTGACCGGGTGTTTGGTGGAGCGAGGCGGAAAGATATTCACGATCGGAAAAGGCCGTCCGCCGTTCACCGACGGATCGGTGTTCAACGCAGACGACGCGGAATGGTCCGCGCTCGAACATATATCGAACGTACCCGGGGCGTGGTATCTGAAGGATCACGCGAGATTCGCCCTCGGTATCGTCACCGGAAACAACAAAGAGTTCCTCAAGGAAGGCGGCGCAGAAGGATACGAGCCCGTGCTTCGCGGGACGGACGTATTCAGATTCCGGACGGCGATACCCGGAGCGTCCCTGAAGTTCGAACCGGAAAAGTTTCAGCAGTGCGCGCCGGAGGAGTTGTTCCGAGCGTCTGAAAAACTCGTCTACCGTTTCATCTGCGATACTCCCGTCTTCGCTTACGACGCAGAAGGCACGCTCTCGCTCAACAGCTGCAACGTACTGATCCCTCGGATCAAGGGGATGGGGATCAAGTTCGTTCTCGCAGTCCTCAATTCGAGCGCGGCGGCGTTCTTCCTGAACAAGAAGTACATGTCTGTCAAACTTCTGAGGTCTCATATAGAGTCGGTGCCGATCCCGCGCGCCGACGAGGAAGAGGAAAAAAACATCGAAGCGCTCACAGACGATCTGATAGCGGGAGCCGGAGAGGACGTTTACGAAAAACTCGACCTGCTGATCTCAAAGCTGTACGGTCTCACCGAAGAAGAGATAAGAACCGTGAAAGCTTCGGTAGCGGGAAAGAATACTTTTATCCTTTGACACAATTGAAAAACGCCTGACGGCAAGTCAGGCGTTTTTTGTTTTCGGTTCAGAATTCAGCTTCCGGGATCTGAATTCCGGATATTTTCATTATGACGTCGCGCCACAGCGCGTCTCGATTGATATGATAAACGTAACGCGAGAGGTGTGCGTCCGGCGCGACCGTAAGATACCCGTCGTACGACGGCAGAGCCGTCGGGATCAGGCGGGACAGCATGAAGCGGTCGCCGTCGTTCAGCAGCCAGCCGACCGTCGTAACGTCCCAGATCACGCGCGTCCACGGAGTGTCCTTCGCATACGAGTCGGCAGAACGGATCGTATTCTTCGCAAGGTAATCCGCGAGCGGATTTTTGCCGGCGAACCAGTATTCGAGCTCCGGCTTTGAGATCGTGAAGCTCGAAACGACGCCCATACAGGGCAGACGGACGAACGGTACTCCGCTGTCCATAACGACTCGCGCCGCGGCGACGTCGCCCGACATATTGAATTCCATCGTATGGCCGTAATGATCGGCGTTTCCGCCGAGCCACACGACGACGGTGTTCTCAACTACCTTTGGATTGAGAAGTATTGCTGACGCGATATTCGTGATCGCGCCGATTGTGAGAACAAAGAGCGGTTTTTCGGGAGAATACTCCTCCGCGCGTTTTGCGAGATCCTCCGCAGCGGGAGAGACGACGGGGGTCTCTTCATCGGGAAGGAATCTGTCGGAGCCGCGGAACGCGTCGACTTTTTCGCCCGCGAGATCGAGTATATGGAATATTTCTTTATAACTCTTCTCCATGCCGTCGGCGGGACCGGTCGACAGATCGTTGAAGAAAGGAGCGGCGTATATCGCCTTGGTCGTGATCTTTTCTTTCGATCTGAGAAGATACGCTATCGCGAACTGGTCGTCGACCTCGTTGAACGCGTCTGTATCGAGGACAGCGTCGATCCTCCCTTTCGGTACTTTCAGATTCTTGATCCTTCTTATCTCGTCCATTGTCTGTCTCCTTATCTGTTCTTTGTTATCACGCCTCCGCCGAGAACCGCGTCGCCGTCGTAGAACACGACGGTCTGACCGGGAGTAATCGCCCGGAGCGGCTCGTCGAATACCACTTTGACTTCATCAGGTCCCGTTCTTTCCACTGTCGCGTCCTTTTCGGGCTGACGGTATCTGACCCTCGCCCTGACGCGGGCGGGACCGTTTTCAAGAAAGCCCGGCGAAAGAGAGAGATCGCGCGCTGTAAGCGCCGAGGAAAAGAGTTCCTCTTCGCGGCCGAGGACGACTTCGTTCTTTTCGACGTCGACCCCGAGAACGTAAAGCGATTCCGGAAGCGCAAGGCCGAGACCGCGCCGCTGACCGATCGTATATCTGATGATCCCGCGGTGCTCGCCCAGCACGTTGCCTTCTCTGTCGACGAAGTTTCCCGGCGGGTATTTCCGCCCCGTCGCCTCTTCGATGAATTCGTGGTATTTGCCCTCGGGGACAAAGCAAATGTCCTGACTGTCGTGTTTTTTCGCGTTGACGAATCCGAGTTTTTCTGCAAGCGCCCTGACCTCGTCCTTTTTCATCGTACCGAGCGGGAATTCGACGAACGGAAGCATCCCGTCCGCAAGCGAATACAGAACGTAACTCTGATCTTTCGCGGGATCGAGCGCTTTTTTCAGGACTCTTTCCCCGTTTTCTTCGTCTATCCTCGCGTAGTGACCGGTTATCACCCGCTCGCATCCGAGTTCCCGCGCTCGGCGGAACAGCTCGTCGAATTTGAGATAGCGGTTGCAGTCGATACACGGATTCGGCGTCATTCCCGCCTCGTACGCGGCGACGAATCTGTCGATGACGTCGCGGCGGAAGCGGTCCTTGAAATTGAAAACATAATGGCGGATGCCGAGTTTTCTCGCGACGTCCGCGGCGTCCTCGGTATCCTCGAGCGAACAGCACGTACTTTCGACTTCTCCGTCGAAGAGTTTCATCGTGACTCCGATCGGTTCCCATCCGGCCTCTTTCGCGAGATATGCCGCGACGGACGAATCGACGCCGCCGCTCATGGCGACGAGCACTTTGCCCTTCATACCGATCCACCGTCCCTTCTGACGTCTCCGCGATCCGTGACGATCCTGTATCCCGCCGAACGGACCCGCGCGTCGAGACATGCGACGCACTGTGCGGACTCCTCGCCCGTGCAGATCTTTCCGTCGTAAAGCAGATATTTGTTTCTCACCCGGACGGGCGAGAGATTAGGCATAACGACGTTCGCGCCTGAACGCAGACCGTCCTCGCGACCCGTCGGCGAGACCGTCCCGAGCGACGTAGTCGCCGGGATAAGGGCATGCGGGAACATGAGTCTGAGGATCGACAGAAGACGCAAAGTCAGCTCCGCACTTCCGCTTTCAAAGTTCGCGAAGGGTGTTTCGCTGTGGGTGACGAACGGACCTATACCGATCATATCGGGGTCGAGTTCTTTGAGAAACCTGAGATCGCAAACGATATTCTCAACGGTCTGATAGGGAGAGCCGACCATAAAGCCGGAACCGACCTGATAACCGATCTCTTTGAGATCAAAAAGACACTTTTTCCTGTTTTCGGCGCTCATCACCGACGGGTGGAGCCTGCCGTAGTGGGCGTTGTCAGCCGTCTCGTGGCGGAGCAGATAGCGTTCGGCGCCCGCACGGTACAGTTCGAGATAACTGTCGCGAGATCTTTCGCCGACGGATAGCGTGACGGCGCTGTCGGGGAATCTCTCGCGGATCGAGGATACGATACCGCAAAGCGTCCCGTCGTCGAAGAACGGGTCTTCCCCGCCCTGAAGGACGAAAGTGCGGAATCCGAGGGCGTGGCCCTCCTCGCAGCACGCGAGGATCTCGTCAGCAGTCAGACGGAAGCGCTCCGCGTTTTTGTTGCCGCGTCGGATGCCGCAGTAATAGCAGTCGTTTTTGCAGTAGTTCGTAAATTCGACGAGTCCTCTGATGAAGACGGCGTCGCCGTATACCTTGCGGCGGACCGCGTCCGCCTGTTCTCTCAGCTCGCCGTCGAAGCGGTCGGAAGAAATAAGGGCGGACAGTTCGCCGTCGTCAAGATCGCGCGACAGGGCGAGTTTTTTCACGGTATCCACAACGTCAGTCCACCTTCCATACGTTCGCGCACGAGCGCTTGTTTATACTGAAATAATATCACATTATCATGTATTTTTCAATAACCCGCGCAAAGCGTTGACACGGAGACGAAAAAAAGGTAAAATATCTCAAACCGGAAAAGATGGGAGCGATAAGAAATGAGCAAAACCGCCAGGATCGTCACTATCGTTCTATGCGCCGCGGCGGCTCTGTCGGTCGTCGCCCTTGCGTTTTCCGGCGTTTTTTTCGGACTGAGAGAAGCCGTACCGTCGCAGACGTCCGCTGCGCCTGCGGGGGATACCGCGCCGTCTTCTCCGACAGAGGACTCCGAAGCCGAAACGGACGTCTTCTCCGCTGAGAGCACAACGGCCCTGCAGACGGAAACGGAGGTCAGGGCGGAAACGGAAGAGGCTTCCGATAATACGGAGACCGAAACGCAGCCTCAGAACTACGATCATTACGAACCGGGCGATCCGTCGTTCGGGACTAAGACGAACAGCGCCGAAAGAGCGTCGGGAGCCGCCGGATCCTCGATGATCGTCATCGACTTCGTCGGCGACGTGATGCTTGCAAACGATCAGAACGAACCGGAGGTGCTTTTCAATACGCTCGCGGGAAAAGTCGACCCGTCGTATTTCATGGGCGCGGTCGCGGGATACCTTTCGGAAGACGATTTCACCGTGGCGAACCTTGAAAACACGTTCACCGACCGCGTGCTTGAAAAGTGCTACAAGGGATACGATCCCGCGTACTGGTACTGCTCAGCGACGAAAAACGCGGAGATCCTCAACGTATCGAGCATCGAAGCGGTCTCTATCGCGAACAACCACACCGGCGACTACGGACAGGCCGGATACGACGACACGATCGCTACGCTCAACAGGTACGGTATCGAATACGGAGACGAATCGCGAATACTGTACCTTGAAAAAGACGGATTTACGGTCGCCGTCATCTGCACCGGGATGTGGTCGGACTGGGACGCGGAGAAGATCCCGCCGAGGATCGCCGAGGCGTCCCTGCGATCCGATTTTCAGATAGTGTTCTACCACGGAGGGACCGAGTATCTGCACGCGCCCGAGGAGTGGAAGGTCAGGACATGCAAAAAACTAATCGACTTGGGTGCCGACTGCGTCGTAGGCAGTCACCCGCACGTGATACAGCCGATCGGACGGTATCGCGGAGTCGATATCGTATACTCGCTCGGCAACTTCTTCGGAGGAGACTTCAAGACCTGCGAGACCGAGACGTTTATTTACAGACTGACGATAAACGTGAACGGAACGTCGATCGTTTCATCGACGTCGGAGATCATTCCCTGCCTCGTGTACGACGACAGGATCTACGCGGAGAACAATTTCAAAACGATCCCGGTATACGACGACCGGGCGGCAAGGATCGTCTCGTTCGTCGACTGGGGGAACGACAGCCCTTCCTGATCAGATAAAGCGATTTTTCGGCGGCGCGCGGGCATCTGCGCGCCGCCGCTTTTTTTATTGAAACAAATGCCGATTATCGGGATGAAATCATTGACAATTTGACACTATTGAGGTATTATTTTATGTGGAATAATATACGTTTCGGGAGGCCGTGGAATGGCTCACACGTACGGACACGTCATCCTTGTCGGGATAGACGGCGCAGGCTGCTTTTACAAGAAGACGGACACCCCCGCGATCGACGGGTTCTTCAGGGACGGGTCGGGCACCGACCGCTGCCTCACTTCCCTGCCGACGATCTCCGCGGAATGCTGGGGCTCAATGCTGATCGGCGTCCCGCCGGAGGTGCACGGTCTGACCAATTCGATCGTTGAAAGAGATCCGTACCTGAACAAAGAGCACCCGACGGTCTTCAGGCTGATAAGAGAAAGCCGCCCGGACGCGGTCCTCGCCTCGTTCAGCAACTGGTCTCCCATAAACGCGGGCATCGTTGAGAGAGGTCTCGGCGTTTATCTCGACACAGGCGACGACGGGGCGCTTTGCGAACGGATCTGTTCGTATATCAAAGAAGAGAAACCGGATTTTCTTTTCGTTCAGTTTGATTCCGTGGACACCGCCGGTCACTCTTACGGATACGGATCCGAAAAATACCTTGAAGTTCTCGCGACAGCCGACGGATATCTCGGCAGAATAAGAGAAGCCGTCGAAGAAGCGGGGATCGCGGACGATACCCTCCTGATCGCCACCGCCGACCACGGCGGGTTCGGTCAGAGCCACGGCGGCGACACGGACGCGGAAAAATTCGTTTTCTTCGCGGCGGTCGGCAAGACGGTGCCGAAGGGCGGAACTGTCGAACTTGAAGTAAAGGATATCCCGGCGATCGTCGTCCGTGCGCTCGGCGTCAAGGGCGCAGGCAACTGGGACGCGAGACTGCCCGACGGATTGTTTACGGAGTGAAAATGGAAGATAACAGGGACAACGTACCGGAGAAAAAGGAAGAAGAGGTTATTGAGTCGAACGCATCGCGCAGACTGAAAGCCCTCGGAGCCGAAACGGAGCCCGCAGATAATCCCGATCCGGAACCGCAGAAAAAAGCGGGGTTCTTCGAGAATCTGTGGTATCATTACAAAACTCCGATACTGATCGCTCTCGGGTTCGTGATCATATTCGCGGTCGGCATAACGCAAATGGTCAGGAAAAAGAATCCGGATATTTACGTTCTGTACGCGGGACCTGCCGTGTTCGACAACACGCGTGCAGCGGAAGCTGAAGTCGAACTCTCCGCTCTTATTACGGAGGATTCGAACAACGACGGAAAATACTCGGCGCAGCTCACTGCGCTCTGCTACGTCTCGGAAGAAAAAGCCGCCGCCGCGAAAGCGGAAGCGGAGAAGAACAACCGGCAGAGTTCGGTCGTCGATTACGCAAAAAGTCAGGAAAACCGCGACGCGTATAAGGCGTTCTCGGACGATATGCTTTTCGGCGACTCGGTGATCTGTCTGCTCGATCCGTATCTTTACGGAACGATCAGGGACGCGGGCGGTCTGCTGACGCTCGAGGAAGCGCTCGGTCTCAAGCCTGAAGGCGCGATCGACGATTACGGGATCCCCGCTCGCCTGATCCCGTTCTTCGAGAGCACTCCCGCGTTTTCGACGCTTCCCGAAGATACCGTTTTCACCGTAAGGCGCGTGTCTACGATGTCGGCGTTCACCGGAAAAGATAAAGAAGAAAAGGCCCACGCGCGCCACGTTGCGTTTGCACGCGCGCTTATCGCATACGTTCCTGAAGAAACTGAACAAACCGCAGAATAAAAAACGGAGGACACTATGGATCGCGTTTCAAAGGAAAACTACTACCTCGATATTGCAGAGACCGTGTCGGAGCGTTCGACCTGCCTGAGGCGGAGATTCGGCGCTATAATCGTCAAGAACGACACGATCATCTCGACAGGTTACAACGGCGCTCCACGCGGGAGAGCCAACTGCAACGAGATCGGGAACTGCATCAGGACGAAACTCGGTATCCAGCGCGGCGAGCGATACGAAATGTGCCGTTCCGTTCACGCGGAGGCGAACGCGATCATCGCCGCCTCTCGCGAAAACATGATCGGCTCTGTCCTTTATATGTGCTGTACCGATCCGTTCGACGACAGCATCGTTCCCGGCACGTGCTCCTGCATGATGTGCAAGAGAATGGTCATCAACGCGGGGATCAAAACGGTCGTCGTGAGAGATACGAAAACGGAGTTTTCCGTTTACGAGGTTGCAGACTGGATAGATAACGACGACAGTCTCTCGGGAAAGTTCGGATACTGATCCGATTTTGAAAGTGTGTTTATATGGCCGATACAAGCTCCTTGACTCTTGAAAAAAACGCCGGTACGGACGAGCGTCCCGCACCGTATCTTTTCGTTTGCAGCGGAAACACCTGCCGCTCTCCGATGGCGGCGGCTCTTTTCAACTATCTGTTCGGGAAGGACGGGCGGAGAGCGACGTCCGCGGGTCTCGTCGCCACCGGAGCGGGGATCTCCTCCGGCGCTGAAAAGGCGCTGAAGGACCGGGGAGTACCGAATACCGAGGAAAACGATTATATCCATCACGTTTCTCACAACGTGACGAGAGAGGATATTGAAAACGCGAGACTGGTCGTTGCGGTGACGGGTTTCCACGCGACGCAGCTTATCATGCGCTTTCCCGAACACGCGACGAAGATCTCCGTTTTGCCCGAGGACGTCCCCGACCCTTACGGAGGGACTGACGAGGAATATGCGGAATGCCTTAAGACGATAGAGAAAATGCTGACGTCCGTCTTTCCGCCCGTAAAGGAAGGCGCGGAGTGACGGCGCGCGTCGCCGCCGTAGACGCGGACGGGATACCGGACATCATCGACGAAATAATGAAGATCGAGACGTCCTCGTTTTCCGTACCGTGGCGAGCGGAAGATTTCACCGCCTCCGCGGAGTACGGGACGGTAGCCGCTTCGCTTGACGGTAAAGGCCGTCTTATCGGGTACGGATGCCTCGTTGTTGTCGCCGATGAGGCGGAGATTACGAATCTCGCCGTTACTGCGGGCGAAAGAAGGCAAGGGGTTGGCGGAGGGATCCTCGACTTTTTGATCGGTACCGCGGCTGAGTCTTCCGTCAGAAGATTATTTCTCGAAGTCCGCGAGTCGAACGCGAACGCGATCGCGCTTTATTCGTCGCGCGGATTCGAAACGGTCGGAAGAAGACCCGGATATTACCGTCTTCCCAAAGAAGACGCCCTCATTATGATGCTTGAGATAGGAAATTCGGAATGCTGATATTTGGTGTTGAAAGTTCATGCGACGAAACGTCTTGCGCCGTTTTGTCCGTTGAGGAAAATGACGGCGGACCGGTATTCTCGCTCAAATCGAATATCGTCGCCTCACAGGTAGAGACTCACCGCCTCTTCGGCGGAGTCGTACCGGAGATCGCGAGCCGCGCCCACGCGGAAGTCATCTCAAAGGTAGCGCGGGACGCGTTGGAGGCAGCGGGGATCGCCCCGCGAGATATCGACGCCGTCGCCGTCACTTCGTACCCCGGACTTATAGGGTGCCTTCTCGTCGGCACGTCGTTTGCAAAAGGACTCGCTTCGACGCTCGGAGTGCCGCTCGTCGCGGTCAACCATATCGAAGCGCACGCCGCGGCTGCGTACCTGTGCGAGGAAGGGCTCAGGGCGCCTTTCGGTGCGCTCGTCGTCTCGGGCAGTCACACTTCCCTTTACGACGTTCCGCGCGAGACGTCTTTCATTCCCGTCGGAGGATCCAGAGACGACGCCGCAGGCGAGGCGTTCGACAAAGTCGGAAGGATCATCGGTCTCTCGTATCCCGCCGGACGCGAGATGGACGAACTCGCCGCCCGAGCGGCGGAGGAGGGCGTCGAAGAGACCGTTCCTCTTCCCTCCCCGGCTATACCGGGGGACAACCTTGATTTCTCGTTCAGCGGACTTAAAACGGCCTCGCTGAATTACGTCAATACAAAGAGGCAGTCTTTGAGGCTCAAAGAAGGCGAACCGCTTCCGGAAAAGACCGTCCTTGCAGTTGCCGCGGCATTTACGAACGCCGTCTGTTCGGGGATCTCGAAAAAGCTGTCGCTCTTCCTAAAATCAAGGAAATACGACAAACTCGTTCTTGCAGGCGGAGTCGCGGCGAACTCCCATCTGAGAAGTTCGGCGGACGCCGTTTGCCGAAAACACGGAGTACGCCTCATCGTACCTCCCGTATCGCTCTGCGGAGACAACGCCGCAATGGTCGCGGCGGCGGGATATTTCGCGCTGAAAGAAGGCATTGTCGCAGACTCGTCCATGAACGCATATGCCTCCGAAGAGGCGGCTGAAAAAGCGATGGCGGAACGCGGTTTTAAGCCTTTGCATTAAATGATTTTCGTCAAATTGTAAGCCTAAAACGGTTATGCCTTTGCCTATTTTTCAACACGAGTTTTCAACGGTTTGTGGAAAAACAAGCGCTTCGGAAGCCGTTTTCGGAGCCTTAAAAGGTCAGTTTTCAACAGTTTTTGGCAATTCATTTGAATATATACCATAATTTTCCATTATTTGCGTTTGTATGTGTTACACAACCGTAGATAGTGGATCACCCCAATAAAAACCGCCTGCAAAATACGCAGGCGGACGGAAGAGAGTGAGTGTATTTTGAAGATCGTTCCCCACTATGAAACCTCCGCCGCGGTCATCCCGTCGCGTGTGATCGAATGTCTGAACGACGCCACCGGAGACGATATGGCCGTCCTTATAGCGGCCCTGCGCGTCGGCGAGCATTTCGATCCGGACGAGACGTGCCGCGAGCTCGGTATAACGAAAAAAACGCTCGATTCTGCGCTCGCGTTCTGGGAACGTAACGGGATCATTTCGGTCGAGGGCGCAAAAAGATCGGGCAGGTCGGTACCGCTCGGTAAAAAGAACGTCAAAACGGGCGAAGAAAAGCAAAAAAGCGAAAGCGAACCGAAAGAGACGCCTCTCAAGCGGAGCGAGGTCCCGCCGATGACGACGGAGGAGGTCGCGCGATTCCTTGAAGGAAACAAAAAGGCGCGGCTCCTTATAAAAGACGTTGAAAAAGCGTTCGGCAAGATCCTGACGAGATCGGAAGTCTCCATAGTCGTCGGCCTGCTCGACCATCTGTCCATAGATCCCGAATACGTTATGCTCCTCGTCGCTCACGCTAAAGAACGGGATAAATGCTCCGTCAGATACGTCGAAACGCTCGCTTTCAGTTTCTTCGACAACGGCATAACGACGTATTCTGCACTTGTAGAAGAAATGGCGGCGGTCGAAGCCGCGGAGTCGTTCGAGGGAACGGTAAGAAAGATCTTCGGTCTCGGGAACCGCGCCCTCACAAAAAAGGAAAAAACGTTGATCAAAACGTGGTGTTCGGATTGGGGTTACGGCAAGGAAATGGTTACCGAGGCGTACGAGATAACCGTGAACAGTACGAACAAGCCCTCCCTTCCCTATGCGAACGCCATTCTCGAAAAGTGGCATTCTCTCGGATTCAAGACCGTGGAAGAGGCGCGTAAGTATCAGCAGGAAAACGCCTCCGACGCGAAGAAAAAGAAAGCAGGCTCGAAATCGGCGTCCAGTTTCGACACGGACGATTTCTTCGAAGCGGCGCTGAAGCGGTCGTACGAAAATAAGTAAAAGAGGTCAGGACGATATGGCTTACAGTAAGGAAGACGTCAAAAGAGTCGTCGACGAGTTTCAGGCGAAACGTAAACGCGTCTGGGACGAAAGGGACGCACACGTCGCCGAGATAAGGACGATGCTCCCCGCCGCATACGAACTCGAGACGGAGATCAATCGCGCGGGTCCGCGTATGTACGAAGCGGCTCTGAGAGGAGAAGGCGAGGCCGCTTTTGAAAAGATCAAGGAAAAGACCGTAGAGAACACTGAAAAACTCAGGGCGTTGCTTAAGGAAAACGGCTATCCCGAGAATTATCTCGACGTGAATTACGAATGCGCTCTTTGCTCCGACACGGGGTATTGCGGGATCGAGATGTGTTCGTGTATGAAAGAGGCTCTCGCGAAAGCAGGCTTTGAAAGTTCGGGTCTTTCTAATCTCGCAAGGACTCAGTCGTTCGAAACGTTCGATCTCTCGTTTTACGAGGGGCGCGACCGCGAGCGGATCGCGAAAAACGTTCAGCTTCTGCGCGATTTTGCGGAGAACTTCGACTCTAAGATAGGCTGCAACTGGCTTCTGTTCGGCGCGACCGGACTCGGAAAGACTCACCTCTCCACGTCCGTCGCCGCGACGGTGATCAACTCTGGGCACAGCGTGGTCTACGAGAGCGTCGGTCAGGTAATCTCCGTTTACGAAGAAAAAAGATTCGGAGGCAACTATGCGAGCGAGCGCGACAGGAAATACACGGAGTGCGAACTTCTGATCATCGACGACCTCGGCACGGAAGTGACGAATCAGTTCACGATTTCGTGCCTCTACTCTCTCATAAACGAAAGGATCGTGAAGAATCTCTCCACCATCATCAACACAAACCTCGGACAAGGCGAGATCCGCGAGAGATACACCGATCGCATAGCGAGCAGACTGTTCGGCGAATACATGCCCCTCGGTTTTTCCGGACGCGACGTGCGTCAGCAGAAGATCGAGCGGCAGTTCGGATAATAATATTTTTTTGGAGGAAAACAGCATGAAAATCGGAGCAATGGTAGGATCGTTCAGACTCGGATTCAGAGGCGGCGTCGAGATGGCTGCGAAACTCGGGATCGAGGGTATCCAGGCGACCGCGACGACAGGCAGCGAGATCGCCGCGGAGGACATGACGAAGGAAAAGATCCGCGAGGCGCTCGACATCGTCCACTCGAACGGTATGGTGTTCTCCGCCCTCTGCGGAGACTTCGGGACCGGATTCGGCGATCCCGAACAGAACAAGTGGCTGATCGACGCGTCGAAGAGAATCCTCGATCTGTCGCTCGAACTCGGATGCGGCATCGTGACGACTCATATTGGCACCGTTCCCGAGGAAGAAAACGAAAAGCGCGAAACGATGAGAAAGGCGTGCCGTGAACTCGCGCTTTACGCAGACTCGGTCGGCGCGTCGTTCGCCGTCGAGACCGGTCCCGAAAAGGGTTGGCTGCTCGCGGAGTTCCTCGAGTCGCTCGGCGCGGAAGGCGTAAGGGTCAACTTCGACCCGGCGAACCTCGTTATGTGCGTTGACGACAGACCGGAAGAAGCGCTCAAGTACCTCGGCAAGTACGTCGTCCATACACACGCGAAAGACGGCATCATGCTCGAGAAGAAGATCGGAGAGGCGCTCAGGATCAACAAGGACGCTCTTCAGATCGAGGGCGACGCGAAGCGTCACCAGCAGATGCTCGAGATGGGCGAGAAGTATCTGGAGCTTCCGCTCGGTCAGGGCGACGTCGACTTCGACGTTTACCTCCCGGCGCTTCACAACGCGGGATTCGACGGATTCCTCACGATCGAGCGCGAGGTCGGCGACAACCCGGTCGACGATATCGCGATGGCGGTCGGATTCCTCAAAGACAAACTCGCGAAATTCGGATACTGATAAGAAAACGAACAGGGCTCTCTCGTTCCGAGAGAGCCCGTTTTTTCGTTCAGTGCCGGACGCGCGGGCTATTTCAGCCGTTGCAGCCGCAGCAGTAGATGATCAGAAGAGCAAGGATGACGAACCAGATGAAGTCATCATTGTCGAAAAGATTGCAAAGACAGCCCATAGTATAAATCCTTTGCTTTCGGAGTATAGTTTACGGAAGAGCGGGTAACTCTTTCCTCGAGCGTTTCGCGGAGATATCTCCTCCGGCGCTCTGATATTATACTATGCGCCTCAATGTTTGTTGTTGAGAAAAATCAGGAGAGCGTCAGGCTGTCGATCTCGAGAAACGCATGAGCAGCCGATACGCTGTCGGCGGGGATGTGAGCGAGCCTTCCGCATTTTCTGCATCTGACCGTCACTTCGGCGTCTCCTATCTTCACTTCGAAATCGCCGCCGTCTGCGCAGCCGCAATAAAGTTTCCCCTCATCCCTCAGTTCGTCGATGACGTAGGTCACGATATCGAGGACCTGGGGATCGGAAAGTTCCCTTTTATCATCCGCGTCGGTCGGGAAATCCGTGACTGAGGCGTCGCCGAGCAGTTCGGCAAGCTCGCGGTCGGACTCCTCCACTCTCTTCGTTACGGCGTCCTCGCCGCCAATGAAGCAGATATCGACGCCGGAATACGGGCACGTGAGAGACAGCGCGTCCTTCTCGGAGAAAACGGACGTCGAGACCGTGTAGCTGTGACCGTTCGGGCAGATGAAGCACGGGACGGAAAGACGGATCTTTTTGTCGCGCGTGTAGACGAGATCGAGGGCGGAGCCGCCGCACGGACATTTCAGTTTTATTGAATCCGCCGTCAGCGAAAATATCCCTACGATGCTGCGGACGAGCAATCCGCAGGCGGGACACCTGTACGCCACGGCGGTCTTTGTGTTGTCGAGTACCATAATTCTCTCCCATTCGTAAATCTGCGACAATTTTAACACAAGGGGGCCTTCAAGTCAACCTTATTATCTCCGCCGGGGCTCCGAATAAACGCCCCGCCGGTTTGACATCCGTCCCCTTTTATGATATTATATAGGGTAGTCGTTTTTTGTCGAGGGCATCATTTGATGCCCTCAGACGACGCATAATCCGAAAGGCTGGAGATCCGATGAAAAACAAGAAATTCAAAGTAAGGGTACACAAAAAGCCGAAGACCGAACGCATCTACGAACCGGCGGCGGACGTTCTCGATCTGCTGAGGATCGTACGCGGTCACGGGGACAAGATCCTGTTCACGTATTTTGACAGTACCCATGCTCTTCACGATATAACTTATTCGGAATTCGAGAGGAACGTGAAGGCGCTCGCCGCGGGGCTGACCGCCGAGGGCCTTGCGGGTAAAAAGATCGCCGTGATAGGCCACACCTCTCCCGAATGGTTCACCGTTTATTTCGCCGTTCTGGCGACGGGCGGAGTCATCATTCCGCTCGACCGCGAGCTCGATATCGCTCAGATCGACGGCTTTATGAAGTGGGTCAGCGCGGACGCGATCGCATATTCCGAACACTTTGCTGAGAAGTTCGCTGATATGATCGAAGACCATCCCACCCTAAAGACTTTCATCCCGACGGAGGGCGATCTCGGAAAAACCGGAAAGGTCCTTCCCCTCTCCTCTCTCATTGAGGAAGGAACCGCGGAGGTCGAAAACGGATACGAGTATCCCGAGGAAGTCGACCGCGAGAAGCTTTCCGAGATGCTGTTCACCTCGGGAACGACGGGTTCCAGCAAATGCGTGATGCTCTCGCAGAAGAATATTTTCTCCGTTGCGACCGCCGCGGTCGAAACGGTCGATTTCAACCCCGACGACGTTACGGTGTCCGTCCTTCCAATCCATCACACCTACGAGCTTGCTATAACGCTCGGCGAGATGATCTACGGTATGCACGTTTGTATCAACGATTCCCTCTCGCACACTCTGAAGAACTTCAAGCTCTTCCGCCCGACGGCGCTCATACTCGTGCCGCTCTTCGTCTACACGATCCATAAGAGGATCTGGGCTGAAGCGAAGAAAAAAGGGCGCGAGAACCTTCTGAAGATCGGAATCATCGCGTCAGGTACCGCCAAAGCCGCGGGCGTCGACGTGAGACGCCGCGTCTTCGCCGAGGTGCTCGACGCGTTCGGCGGAAGACTCGAGAAAATAATATGCGGCGGCGCGCCGCTCGATCCCCTTATGATCGAGGCGTTCGAAAACTTCGGCATCTCGATCTACGAGGGCTACGGTATAACCGAATGCTCGCCTCTCGCCGCCGTGACCCCGTACTACGCGAGAAAATACGGCTCGGTCGGCCGTGCGGTCCCCTGCTGTGAGGTAAGGATCGGGGACGGCGCGATAGGCGAATCCGGTTTCGTCGAAGGCGAGATCCAGATCAAGGGCGACAACGTCATGCTCGGCTACTTTGACAACGAAGAGGCCAACAAGGCGGCGTTCACGGAAGACGGATGGTTCTGCACAGGCGATATGGGACTCATCGACAAAGACGGATACATCTTCATCACCGGAAGAAAGAAATCGGTCATCGTTCTCGAAAACGGAAAGAACGTCTTCCCGGAAGAGATAGAGGAATACCTCGAGGATATCCCCGAGATAGCCGAGAGCGTCGTCGTGGGACGCGACGCGGAAGACGACAAGGTCGAACTCGTCGCCCTGATCTTCCCGAACAGGGACGAATTCGCCGTCGACGCCGACGAGGACGAGATCAAAAAAACCATCGAGAACAAGATCACCGCGGTCAACAAAAAGCTGCCCGCGTTCAAGAGGATCACGAAGATCGAACTGCGCGATACCGAATTTGAAAAAACGACTTCAAAGAAGATAAAGCGCCACCTGGTAAAATAAAAAAAGGAGTTTCGGGCGGATGAAAAAGGCACTGATGATACTCAACCCGAAGGCGGGCAAGTCCCGGGCGAAAACTGCCCTTTACGTCTGGGTCGAAACGCTCAGCCGCGCGGGGTACTCCGTCAACGTTGTGATGACTCAGAAAGCGGGTCATGCTACGGAAGCGACCGTATCAATGGCTTCGTCGCACGATCTCATCGTCGTCGCCGGCGGCGACGGGACGCTCAACGAGGTCGTGACGGGCCTTCAGCGCTCCGGGGTCAACACTCCGGTCGGATATCTCCCTACGGGTTCGACGAACGATTTTGCCTCGACGCTCAGCCTTTCAAAGGATCCCGCCGTCGCCGTACGCGACGTCGTGAAGGGCGTCGTCAAAACGATCGACATCGGCTCGTTCAACAACAGGTATTTCACTTATATCGCCTCGTTCGGAGCGTTCACGCGCACGTCCTACGCGACGACGCAGGAATCGAAGAACGCGTTCGGCCACCTCGCGTACATCATGCAGAGCATACGCGACCTGCCGTCCATCCGCGCGGAGCACTTCAAGATCGTGACGCCTGAGAAGACGTACGAGGACGACTATATTTTCGGCGCGGTCGCGAACACGACTTCCGTCGCCGGAGTCGTGACGCTCGACGACAAGATCGTTATGATGAACGACGGCAAGTTCGAGCTTTTGCTCGTGAGAAAGCCCGAGAACATCGGCGAGCTCAGCATATGTATCAACGCCATCTTAACACAGGACTACAGTACCGATATGATCGAGTTCGCGCCGGTCGATCACGCCGAGTTCTTCTCGGACAAGCCGGTCGTCTGGTCGATCGACGGGGAACGCGCCGACACCGACGGCCACGCGGTCGTCGACAACCTGACGCGTTCGCTCACAATGATACTTCCTACAGCCGCGGCTGACAGCAGCGTACTTTGATAATAACTGAAAAAGGGGATGTCGTATGAAACCTTTAAAATGTGAATTCTGCAACGGAAATCTCGTAGTTGACAGTTCCCTCGAATTCGCTGTTTGCGAATACTGCGGCGTAAAGTATTCAAAGGACGCCCTGCATAATAAGATCATTGAAATCCGCGGAGTCGTTGAAACAGTACAAGGTGAGGCGGAAAAGCAAAGACTGCTCAATAAAGCTGAAACTTTGAAAAAACTGAATAAGTACGGCGATGCGATTTCCGTATACAACAACTTGATTAAAGAATATCCCGACGATTACCACATTTATCTTGAACTTCTTAAAACTGATTTGAACTGTTACCGACTTGATTGGGGTCTGATAAATGACGCTCTCAAACTGTGCGGAGACCCGAAACTCGTTTACGGTTTATTTGATGAATTCCAAAAGCTTTACGGAAAAGAAATACATACAGAAGAAAGCTCTTATACTGAGTTGGATCTTGAATGGTACGATCTTCCGACGATCGATTACTTCACGTTCAACTTGCTGAACCAGGAAGCAGAGTTGAAAGAGTTGATCCGGACAAAATCGTTTCACGCCTTCATTGATGAATTGAAACGCCGTTACGTTTACCTCGTGCGATCGCACCAAATGGTCCCGCGCTGGTCACGGCAATGTAACTACGAAAGCGGTTTCGGCGATAAGTATTCTCCGTTGTTTCGAGGTGAAATTATCCCGCTGGAAAAAACTTATCAGTTACTGAAAAACAATGTATCCGATTTCAACAAGACAAACGGTTTCAGTATGTTTTCAAAGATCAAAGTAAAATTTGACACCGACTACTACTACCCACGGGTCATCTTATCAAATAATTCAACAGATAATCGTTTTCAGGTTTGTCAGGCTGCGTTATTTAACAACAGTTGGTTATACTGTTGCGGCAGCGATAGAGAATGGATCTTCATTCCGATAAAATAAGCACTTCGAAAAGAACAATAA
>JAFWPR010000086.1 GCA_017545225.1 Clostridia bacterium | reverse complement strand
CCCGAGAGGCTCGATCAGGAGAGAGCGAACAGATTCTACGTTTACGAATGGAACGGCAAGGTTCTCGAACTGACGCAGGAGTTTGACTGCCTCTGCTCGACCGACGCTACCGTTACCGAAGCGCAGATCTCTACGCATCCCACCCCGTAGTTCCGTAAAACGAAAGATTCTAGGAGGAAAAAATTATGAAAGAACTGTATTTGTCACCTGAACTGGAAATCATCAGGCTCGACGCGGAGGACATCGTTACGGAGTCCGCGTGCGAAGCCGAGTGCGGCGGATGCGCAGTCGATACCGGCGAAGTGGATATCGGCTAAAGTATGAAAACCGACTGATCAGAACGGGCAGGCGGCCTTGTGCCGCCTGCCCGAACTGATAAAACGAGGTGAGACGATCAATGCAAACTATACTTCCGCCGATGAACGCGGCTCAGAAACTTTGTCCGGAACCGAAGATCGCGGACTGCCCGTACCGTCTCTCGCAGTTTGCTCTGTCCGCTCCATGTGAAGAAGGCGTTCTGCTTTACAACACGCTGACCGGGGAACTTCTGCTCCTTTCGGAGAAGGAGTACCGAGGTGCGGCGAACGGAGACGAGGAGGGAGAGGATCTCAAAAAGCGCCGTTTCCTCGTCCCGGAGGACTACGACGAATATACGCTCTGCCGGCAGATTTTGAGCGTAGCGCGTCTTCTGGCGCCGAAAAAGAAGGGGATCACGGGATTTACCGTTTTCACGACGACCGACTGCAACGCGCGCTGCCCATACTGCTATGAACTCGGCAGACCGCGCGTCCCGATGAGCGATCGGACGGCTGCGGACGCGGCGGATTTCATCGCCCGCGTCAGCGAAGGCGAGAAGGTCACCCTTTCCTGGTTCGGCGGCGAGCCGCTGATGAACGTGAGGGCGATCGATATCATAACCTCGGAACTCGCCGGGCGCGGCGTTCCGTTCGCTTCAAGGATCGTCTCGAACGGATACCTTTTCGACGCCGGACTCGTACGCACTGCAAAAGAAAAATGGGCGCTTGAGTTCGCCCAGATCACACTTGACGGAACGGAAGAAACGTACAACCGGATCAAGGGTATCGTGAACTGCGAGGGGAGCGCGTTCAGCCGCGTACTCTCGAATATCGGGCTTCTTCTCGACGCGGGCGTCCGCGTCCAGATCCGCCTGAACGTCGATCTCGACAACGTGCGGGATCTTTCAAAACTGACGGGGTACCTTGCCGAGCGTTTCAGCGGGGAACGAAAGCCGTCTCTTTATTCCGTTCTTATCCACGATTTTTCCTCGCCGGGAGCGAGCCCCGGGGTCGGCGCGGAAGCGCTTGCCGCCTGGGACGAGCTTCAGCGAAAGATACTATCCACTCCTCTCGGGAGCGTGCGCCGTTTGCCGCGCAGCATACGGGCGAACGGTTGTATGGCGGATATCGATTCCTCCGTCACGATCCTGCCCGACGGGCGGATCGGCAAATGCGAGCACGAGAGTGAGCAGCTGTTCGTCGGCAGCATTTACGACGGGATCACCGATCCCGAGACCGTCGAACGGTGGCGCGAGCGCGTCGAGGTACCGGAGTGCCGGACGTGTGCGCTCTCACCGCTCTGTACTCGTTTGCGGCTGTGCTCATGGACCGCCGACCGGTGCGGCGACGAAGACCGCGAACGGATGCGCCTGAGCGCGGAGCAGATGATAATCAACGAATACAAACGCAGCCTGATGAATGGCGGCGATAAGATAGAAGCGGACGAAGACCCGGAAAAAGATGATTTTTCCGGATTCGGACGGTAATACCACCCCACGGAGGATAAAACAATGAAAAAGTTTTTCATTATTCTGATCGCGGCGGCTATGATCCTGACGCTGTTCGCGTGCGGCAAAAAGGACGGCTCGGGCGAATCGTCGGGAACGGGTGAAGTCCCGTCTTCGACCGAAGAGGCGACCGCGACCGAAAAAGAGACGGAACCCGTCTCCGATTCCGAGTCTGATCCCACCCCGGACGTGGACGTGACTCCGGACGGCATTCCGGACGCGGCTGATCACACGGCGGATCACGTCGTTAAATACACGTCGCCGGACGGCACCGTCGTAAGGGAAGAAACGGTTCCCGCCACGGGTCACGTATGGATATACGAAAGCGAAGAGAGCGGCCACAGGCAGGTCTGCGCCCTCTGCGGAGCGGTCGGAGAATCGGGTGCGCACGACCTTGACGGGAGCGGTATCTGCCGCGTCTGCGGTTACGGATGCGAGCACTCGTTCACCGATTCCGTCGTATCTCCCGGATGCACTTCCGCGGGTTATACCGTAAGGACCTGCTCAAAGTGCGGTTACACCTACTCGGGCGATTACGTCAGGGCGTCGGGTCACAGATACGCTGAAAGAGTCGAGACCCCCGCGACCTGTACGGAAAGCGGCGCGCTGCGCTACACGTGCGCCGTCTGCGGCGAGTTCTTCATCGCGAACGACGCGATCCCCGCGACGGGTCACAACTACGTGAACGGCGTCTGCGTCAACTGCGGAGAATCCGAGCCTCAGGAGATCACGGTGCTCCCGCCCGACGAGCCGGATCCCGCGGACGATACGGAAGAAGAATCTCCGCCTCCGTTCTGGACCGGCGAAGAGTACGAGTTGCCCGAGGTACCGATAGGATGATAAAAAAATCCCGTGCGATTATTCGCACGGGATTCTTTTCTTTTCTCAGTCCTTTTTCGGCGGGGCGTCGTTCCACAGATGCGGATAGATGCGCTCTTTGACGAGGATCCACTCGCGCGCCATCGGGAGCGTCTCGATCCACGCGCAGTACTCGCGCCATTCGGCGAGTTTGTGGTTGTACCTCGCGTAATACATATTGACGAGGTTTTCGTAGTTCATCGTCACGGTGCGCTTCTGATTGTACGACGTCGGGAGAAGCTGGATCAGATCCTCCCAGTACTTCTTATCGCGCGTCTCGACGAACTCGAGGCGCCTTTTTTCAAGGAAGGCGATGGTCGAGTCGAGGCATTCGAGCGCCTCGGGCGTCATTCTGTCGCAGCTGAAATCGTCGCGTGAGAACTCCTTGGAGTGGATCTTGTGCATCGTGCTCGTCGAGTTCGCGACGGTGCCGACTTTATACGTGTCGAACTCCTTCCACCAGTAAAGCGGAGCGGTTATATCGACGGAGACGAAGATCTGACGGAGGAATTTCCTGTGGTCGGGACCCGACACGGCGAGCCTGTGACCGAGCTCCTTATCCGCGGACCCGACCGTGAAGCTTTTGTCCTCTTCAAAGTACGAATCGCTCCTGTCCCAACTGTTCATGGGATTTCTGGCGCCTCTGATAGCGGCGTCCATATTCATTACCGACGTTTTTTCGATTTTTATCATCTTTCCGCCTCCGGATCGTCTTTCTTCTACTATTTTATCATAAAAACCGCGTCTGTTCAATAGCGTGTGCGCTTTTTGCGCCGCCGGGCGAATAACAGAGAGGGAACGAGGCAAAAATAACGGTGTGGAATTATGAAACACCGAGAAAGGAAAGATGATATGTCCACGTCAAGGGATAAAAAACAAAAGAGGATCTTATATTTTTGTTTCGTGATCCTTCTCATCGCCGCGGCGGTCGCCGCAGCGGTGGCGGGAGCTTACAAAAAGAGCGAAAAGGGAAGAGCGCCTATCGGAACTGAGACCGCCGAAACGGAAACCGCCGATACCGCCGCCGAACCGACGGCAGGCAGGAAGGAGAGCGGCACTAAAGAGACCGAAAAGGAAGAGGCGGGGCTCATCCCGGCGAGACCGAAACGCGAGACGGAAGAGACGAAAACGGAGCGGACCGAAACGGAACCCGCTTCGCTGACGCCCGAGCCGATAACGTTCCGGGCGCCCGTCTCCGGCTCCGTTTACGCTGAATTCAGCGTCGCCGTGCCCGTCTTCTCGAACACGATGAACGACTACCGCACGCACGCGGGCGTCGACGTCTCGGCGAAAATAGGCGATCCCGTGTACGCCTGCGCCGACGGCGTGATCGACGACGTTTACGAGGACCCGATGATGGGTCAGACGGTGAAGATCTCACACGCCGACGGCTTTGAGAGCGTTTACCGCAATCTCTCCGCCGTTATGCCCGACGGGATCGAAAAGGGCGCCGCCGTCAGAGCGGGGCAGATGATCGGAGCGGTCGGCGACACCGCGCTCATCGAGTGCGAGGACGAGCCGCATCTGCACTTCGAGCTGATCCTCGCGGGTGAGCCCGTCGACCCGTCGCTGCACGTGTCGTTTACACCGCCCGAGAGCGATTACGAGGGATAAAAATTCAACTCCCCGGGTTTCCCCGGGGAGTTGAATTTATAAACACACAGGATGAAATGCGCCGTGAGGGCGCGTTGTTTATTATTAAAAATCCGGGACGGGACCGAGGTCCCCTGACCGGACAGGATTGTTGTCATGGGGAGCCGAGCTTACTCGACGATGAATTTTCTGAACTCGAAATAGCAGTCGTAGTCGGCTTCGACGTAGATCTCATCCCACGCGACCTTGGCAAGATATACGCCCAGAATGCTGTTCGCGCTGAGTCTTCTGTCCCCGCTCACGAGGTAAACTTTGCCTTCCGCACGGGATGCGAGTTTCGTGAATTCAAGGACGTCGGCGCCCGTGACGAGGTTTACTCTGTAAAGATATCTGTACGCTCTGTTCATCTCTTACCTCCTTTCTCTTTTAGGGGCCGACAACCTTCCCGCCGCCCTTTTCCGGACGATATTATAGCACGTTTTCGGCGCTTGTCAACGGGTAAAAAACAAGTTCTCCCGGTTGCACGGAAACGTATTTCCGGGAGAACTTTCTTTGTGCATATTATACACATTTTATTACGAGTATTTGTACAATCCGACGGAGTTATCTCTTCGGTTTGCTCTTGAAAACGAGCGACGCCATCGCGCCGAAAAAGAGCGCCGCGGTGATCCCTCCGGCGGCCGCAGAGACGCCTCCCTTGAGGATGCCGACCGCGCCCTCGGCGTCGATCGCGTCCTTCACTCCCTTCGATATCAGATACCCGAATCCGGTGAGCGGCACGGTCGCGCCGCCTCCCGCGAATTCGACGAGCGGGCCGTACAGACCGACCGCGCCGAGAGCGACTCCCGCGACAACGTATATCACGAGGATGCGCCCCGGCGACATCTTCGTTTTGTCGATCAGCACCTGCGCGAGAACGCACAGCGCTCCGCCGACGAGGAACGCCTGAAGATACTCCATTATTTCGTCACCTCCCCCGTAATATCGCAGAGGTGCGCGATCCCCGGGATAGTCCCTTTCTGGTTGACGGTCAGCGGGCTCATCAGGGCGCCCGTTCCTACGAACAGGACGCGCTTGAGAACGCCCGCGCGGACGTTTGATAAAATGTTCGACGCCATCACCGCCGCGGAGCATCCGCAGCCCGATCCGCCGGCGTGGCGGTCCGTCCCGTCGCAGTCGTAGATCAACAGACCGCAGTCGACGTGGTTCCGCCTGATATCCCGCCCGGTCGAGGCGATCAGATCGCAGAGGATCGCCGAGCCCTCGCGCCCGAGGTCGCCCGTCACGATCAGGTCGAACTCTCCGGGGTCCGCGCCCGCGGAGAAATATCGCGTCAGCGTGTCCGCCGCCGCGGGAGCCATCGCCGCTCCCATATTGGAAAGGTCGTCGATCCCGCGGTCTGTCACGATCCCGGGCATCACGGCGGCGATCCTGGGGATCGCCTTGACCGAGGCGTCGCACCTGACGTCCTCGCGGTCGTCGGTGAGAACGAACGCGCCCGCCGCCGTCACCGTCCACTGCGCCGTCGGCGTCCGCTGGCCGCCGTACTCGAGCGGGAAGCGGAACTGTCTCTCCGCGGAGCAGAAATGGGAGGACGTCACCGCAGCGCACCTTTTCGCGCCCGCCCCGCACAGAAGCGAGGCGAGTATCAGCCCCTCCGCCGCCGTCGAACACGCGCCGTAGAGCCCGAAAAACGGGATGCCGAAGGACAGGAGCCCGTAGTTCGACGCGACGCACTGATTGAGCAGATCGCCCGCGAAAACTGCGTCGAGCGACGAGGGGTCGAATCCCGCCTTCCCGAGCGCCGCGTCGAGCGCTATGCGCTGCATCTCGCTCTCCGATTTCTCCCACGTGTCCTGACCGAAGCGGTCGTCGTCCGACGTCAGATCGAACGAGTCCCCGAGCGGTCCCTCTTTTTCGTTCTTTCCCGCCGCGGACGCTGAGGAGGCGATATACACGCTCTTTTCGAGCCTTATCGGAAGTCCCGTCATGAAACGCCGCCTTTCGCAGCAGCGCAGACGAGATAATACGCTATCCCGTACGCGGCGCCCGCTGAGATCCCCCACACGAGAACGGGGCCCGCGACGGTGAAGATCTTCGCGCCGACCCCGGGCACGAGCCCCTCCGTTCTGCTGTCGATCGCGGAGGACGCGACGGCGTTCGCGAAGCCCGTAATGGGGACGAGCGTACCCGCACCGGTGTGCTTGGCGATCGAGTCGAAAACGCCGAATCCGGTCAGGAGGACGGCGATCAGGATAAGCGCGGAGGACGTCAGCATCCCCGCGTTGTCGTCGGACAGCCCGGCATAGGTGAAAAGCCGGCGCAGACCGTGTCCGGCGGCGCATATCGCGCCGCCGGACACGAACGCCATGGCGCAGTTTTTGAGAAGCGGCGACTTTTTCGCCCTCGCCGCCGCGTATTTCTTATACGTTTTTCCGTCGGTGTTCAAATAATCACCTCCGGAGTAAAGTTTCCCCGAACGGCGTCTTTGTTATACCTGAAAAAAGAATCATCTCAAACCGATAGAGATGAGATGATCCGGCTGATTCTATATTATGAGGCTGATATTTCGGACTCCTTCCGTCACGTCTGCTTGCTCCGCAAGCAGGTTGCCACCTTCCTCAAAGAGGGAGGTTTATAGGACTACCCGGGGAGAGCCAAGGCTCCCTCTTTGAGGGAGCTGTCACCGAAGGTGACTGAGGGAGTTCTACTGAATAATATGCTTATTCTAATTCCGAGAGTCTTCTTTGAACAACATTATCTATTTCTTTACATACTCCTTTGAAATTTGAATCAATGATGAGATTTGAGAAACGAATGACTTCAATACCGTGCTTATTAAGTATTGACGTTCGATTTTTATCATATTCCATGCCGGAATCCGAATAGTGTTGCGAACCGTCAAGTTCAATTACCAGTTTTGCTTTATGACAGTAAAAATCAGCAATGAATGAATCGATGATTTTTTGCCGTTGAAAGCGGATCGGATATTTGCGAAGAAAGTCATACCAAAGATGGTTTTCCTGCGGCGTTGATTCTTTGCGTAACTTTTTTGCAAAAGGGAGGAGTTTCTTGCTGTATGGAAGAGACATTCAGAATACCCCCAATTTGAAAAAGACTATTTTTCGGACTCCTTCCGTCACGGCTTCGCCGTGCCACCTCCCTCAGAGAGGGAGGCTTATAGGACTACCCGGGGAGAACCAAGGCTCCCTCTTTGAGACAGCTGTCACCGAAGGTGACTGAGGGAGTTACCCGTACAGTACGAACAAAAATTCCTTTCCGTGCTGTGTAAACAAAAACCTGTTCTCGCCGCCCGAGACGGTCACCTTTACGCTGAAATCGCCGTTTTTGAGCCGTCCGACCGGTTCGCCGTTCAGGAATAGGGGAAGGGACGGGTCCGAGTGACCGGTCAGTTCGGTCACGCCCCGTTCGACCGACGCGTAGTTCTCGTGCGAGCTGACCGTGATATCCGATCCGTCGGACGACGGGGACAGATAAACGATCTCGTTCTCGTATACCTCCGTCACCTCGTCCGTGACGCCCGCCGCGTCGTTTTTCAGTTCGTCGTAACCGTAGAAGACCGATCCGCGGTACGCCATCTGCGACCGCGCGAACTCCACCTGCGCTTTCATCTCGCCCGCGGGGTCGTCCCAGTCGCCCTCCTCGTATCTGTACGCGGCGTGCGAAATCAGCAGATCGACGTCTCCTGCGCCGAGGACTCCGTTCCACCACCTGACGAGCGCGTCGTACGGCGTCGCCGCCGTCGAAAGCTGCCAGTAGATCTGCGGGCAGAGGAAGTCGACGTACCCGCCCGAGACCCACGCTTTCGCGTCGCAGTAAAGCTCGTCGTACGCCTCGAAACCGAGCGTGCCCGCTCCGCCCGCTTCTTCGGAGTTGCGCCAAATTCCGAACGGGGAAACGCCGAATCGGCAGTCGGGATCCGCGCCCTTGACCGCGTCGTAACATTCCTTCACGAGCGCGTTGACGCTTTGCCGTCTGAAGTCGGCGGGATCTTGACCGCCGCCGTATTTTTCATACGCCGCTCCGTCGTCGAAGGGAACGCGCGCTCCCGCGTCGTCGTTTACGGGATACGGATAGAAGTAGTCGTCGAAAACGACGCCGTCGACGTCGTATTTGTTTACGATCTCGCGCACTCCGTCCGCGACGAAATCGCGCGCGGCGGGAACGCCCGCGTTAAGAACGAGTTTTCCGTCGTACTCGACCGTCATATCGTCGGTGATCCCTGCGGGAAGCGCGGGGTCGTCGGTGTAAGCCGTCGTTATCCTAAGCGGGTTGACCCAGGCGTAAACGAATATCTCGCGGCGGTGCGCCGCCTCGAGCAGATACGAGAGCGGATCGACGGCAAGCTCGCCCGCCGTCGACAGGAAGCGCGAAACGGGGAAAATATCGCTCTTATAAAGCGCGTCGCACGACGGACGCACCTGGAAGAATACCGTGTTCAGCCCCCACGCCGAGCAGTTGTCGAGGATCGCGTCGAGCTGCGCCTTCAGTTCCTCGGCCGACAGGTCGGGCGCGGTGGGAAAATCTATGTTGTAGACGGAGGCGATCCAGACCCCCCTGATCTCGGAGTCCGGGTCGAGAAGACCGACGAGCGGAGAGGGCGCGCCGACTTTCCCGAGCGGCGGCAGGGAAGTGACGGTATCGGCTCCGCATCCGACGAGTAGAAAAAGGCAGGCGAGGATCGCCGCCAAAGCGGAAAGCGCGGTCTTTTTCTTCATTTTTGTTCCTCCTGCCTTCTTTTTTCGACTTAATTCTACCACGCGGAACGCCCCGTTGTCAACGGACGGGAACATCTTGATTTATTCCCGAAAGTATGGTAATATTATGACAGAACCTGAAATCGATTACGTAAAGGAGATAAAAACATGGGACTTATCAAAGCCGCGCTGGGCGCGATAGGCGGAACGCTCGCCGACCAGTGGAAAGAGTATTTTTACTGCGACTCCATGAGTTCGGACGTTCTCGTCGCTAAAGGACAGAAGAGAACGAGCTCCCGTTCCTCCAACACAAAGGGTGAGGACAACATAATCACCGATCAGTCGGTCATCGCCGTCAACGAAGGACAGTGCATGATGATCGTCGAGGACGGCAAGGTCGCGGAACTTTGCGCGGAACCCGGCGAGTTCATCTACGACAGCAAGGCGTCGCCTTCCGTCTTCGGAGGCAAATTCTTCGAGGGTCTCAAGAATTCCGTCAAGGACGCGTGGGAGAGATTCAAGTTCGGCGGTATCCCCGGACGCGATCAGAGGATATACTACTTCAACATCAAGGAGATCGCCGGCAACAAGTACGGCACTCCGTCTCCCGTTCCGTTCAGAGTCGTCGACCGCAACATCGGTCTCGATGTGGACATCTCCATCCGCTGCAACGGCGAATATTCCTACCGCATCGTCAACCCGATGGTCTTCTACGCTAACGTATGCGGCAACGTCAAAAACGTTTACACCCGCGACGAGATCGACTCGATGCTCAAGACCGAGATCCTGACCGCCATGCAGCCCGCGTTCGCCCGCATCAGCGAGCTCGGCATCCGCTACAGCGCGCTCCCGGGCCACACCCTCGAGCTCACCGAGGCGATGGACGAAACGCTCAGCGAAAAGTGGGGAGAAAAGCGCGGACTTCAGGTGTTCTCTTTCGGTATTAACTCTGTCAACGCGTCGCCCGAAGACGAGCAGATGATCAAGGATCTGCAGAAGGCGGCAGTCTCCCGCGATCCCGGTATGGCGGCTGCGCGTCTCGTCGACGCTCAGGCGGACGCCATGAAGGACGCGGCGAACAACACCGCGGGCGCGATGACCGGATTCATGGGATTCGGTATGGCGCAGAACGCGGGCAACAATTCTCCCGCAGGAGATTTGTTCGCGATGGCTCAGCAGAACGCTCCGAAGCAGGGCGCGGCGGCTCCCGCCGACGGCTGGACCTGCGAGTGCGGAACGGTCAACACCGGCAAGTTCTGCAACGAGTGCGGCAAGCCGAAGCCCGAGAAGTGGGTCTGCGCGTGCGGCGCCGAGAACACCGGCAAATTCTGCACCGCCTGCGGCAAAGCGAAGCCCGAAAAATGGACCTGCGAATGCGGCGCCGAGAACGCGGGCAACTTCTGCTCGAACTGCGGCAAACCGCGACCGTAAGCTTTTAGCAATGAGATCCGTCGCTTTTCGCGACGGGTGAAATCCGCTTCGCGGATGAAATCGCTTACGCGATGAAATCCGCCGCGGCGGAAAACGGTTTTTATGTTCAGAACCCCGCGGGGCTATGCCCCGCGGGGTTCTTTACTTGAGCCGCCTGAGCGCGGGATATCATGCTCCGAAGGAGTATATCATTGATAAGACCGCGGCTCTTCCGCGAACTTATCATCTCTCGTCGCAGTCGCAGGCGAGGTCGTATTCCTCCGCCATTCTGTTCCACGTGTCGAGATCGACCTCACCCGTGGGCTCGATCCCGTTCACTTCCTGAAAACGCCTGACCGCCGCCTCCGTCGCCGCGTCCATGACGCCGCTCAGCGGTATCGCGCCGAAGTCGTATATCGGCGCGAGGTTCTCGAGGATCAGCTGTATCATCGCGACAAGGTCGCTGTGCTCCCCGCGCTTCACCGCGTACCCGGAGACGTCCGGGAACGGGCAGATCGCCGCGGGCTTTTTCTTTTTGTCTCTCACTGTGTCACCTCACGTTTTTCAGCCGCGCGGCCGCGGCGTCTTTGTACGCTTTCGCCATCGCCGCCCACGTGGCGGCGTCCGTGACGCCCGTCGCGGGCAGACCGAACGCGCTCTGAAACGCCCTTACCGACTCCGCGGTCTTCGGACCGTAGTACCCGTCGACGGCGAGCCGCGCGATCGACCGGACGTCCTCGGCGATGAAATTCAGATATTCCTGAACCGTCGAGGCGGCGTCGCCGCGGTAGCCCTCCGTGAGCGGCGCGCCCGGGTACTCCGCCCGCGCCGCGTCGAGATACTCCTCCGGCAGAGCCATGAGGATCCCGCGGTAAACGGAGAAAAGCACGTCGCTCGTCGCCCCGTCGACCTCCCCCGTCATCGGCAGGTCCCACGCCGCCTGAAACGCCGCCACCGCCTCGCGCGTCCTCTCGCCGTATATGCCGTCGATAAGTATTTTAGGGACCGACTCGTCGAATTCCGCGGCGTAACTCAAAAGATACTGCAGCTCCCGCACCTTCGCGCCGGTCGATCCGACGTAAAGACCCGCGACGGAGTCGACGATCTCCTCGAGCGCGACGCCCTCGGAGTTCAGATCGGAGAGGCGCTTCACTCCCGCCCAGATCCCGGCGATCTTGTACCAGGTTCCGCGCCCTACGATCCCGTCTTCATTGAGATAAAAGATCCGCTGGAACGCCTTGACCGCTTCCTCCGTTGCGCCGTCGAACGAGCCCGAAGGCGTCACGGGCGGGATCAGCGGATAGTTCCGCCTGATCCGCGCGAGGCGCGTCTGTATCAGAAAAACGTCCTCGCCCGAGTCGCCGATCCGGAGCGGCGAGCCGGGATAACTCTCCGAGAAGCCCTCGATCGGCACGTTAGAGACGATCTCGACGTCGCGCCCGTAATACGTTTTGATTATATCTTCCGCCGAATAGCCGGCGGTTGCCAGTTCGACCGACCCCCACTGCGACAGCCCGTCGCACGTGACCTCGCGCCCGTCGCAGTAAGCGGCGAAAAGAGGCGTCTCGTCGCCGCGGCGGGAGAGATAGCTTGTAAACAGTTCTTCCGTTATTCGGGAGACGTTTTCAAAAATCTCGCGCCCCTTGACGAACGACTGGTCGGCGGCGGTCGAGTTCGTAATATCGAAATCGTACCCGCGCGAGCGGTAGTACTCGGTGTAGACGCGGTTCAGGGCGAAACTGATCTCGGCGAGCACGTTCGCCCTGATCGCCTCCTCCGGCCACGTCGGGTAGATCTCCGAGGACGCCACGTTTTTGATATAGTCGGCGAACGGGAGCGTCACGTTCTCGGCGGGGGCGTCGGGCGGACCGAGGTGGACCGTTATCACCTCCGGTATGTAGGGAAGTCCCTGCGCCACGCCGTCACCTCCCCGATCCGCCGAAAAGGTCGGGGCGCCGTCCCGGCGGGATAAGCTCCGCCCGCGGCGGGAAATCGGCGTATGCCTCGTCCTCGCTCTCCGGCAGCAGCTCCGCCTCGATAAGCGTCGTGATCCCCGCGTAGATCGGCACGCCCGCGTATTCGACCGTTCTGTATCCCTCTTTCATTATCTCGACGCCGTAGGAGCGCACCGGCTCCTCGTCGGGGAGAGAGTTCTCCGCCGCCGCGGTCGGGGCGGGGAGCGCAGCCGTCCGCGTCTGGCCCGACGCGTCCGTTCTCAGCGAGAAGACGAGGCGGTCGTCGCCCTCTCCGAGCGAGCGCACGTAGACGACGGCTCCCTCGACCGGTATCACGTCCCCCGCCGTCGACGCCCGCACTTTCAGATATCCTATTCCTTCACCCGGGATCAAATTATCACCTCCTACCGCATTATATGCGGAATGATGTGTTTCGTCCTTTTCAGGACGAAACGCATCTCATAACTTTGCCGCGAAGCGGCAAATAATAACTCATAACTCATAATTCAAAACCCGTTTCCCGCATGCGCAGTGATGAGTTCCGTCTTAAAAAGGCGGAACGTTATGAGCGCTTCGCGCGTTATGATCGGCTGAATCGAGTTATGAGCGCTTCGCGCGTTGAAAGGCGAAAGACGGGTTTTTTAAAAAAGCCCTTGACAAACGCTGTTGTTTTCAATATAATATATCTGTTTTAATGACATTGACGGAGAGGGATCCGCGAGGTACGGTCGGAAGAGAGGCGGCGTTTTGGTGCGAGCCGCTGTCCGTAACGCGAGATCGGTCGCTCCCGAGTCGGAAGGAAGAAAGCGCCCCGGCGTGATTAGACCCTTCCCGTGACGCCGCGTGAGCGCGATGATCCCCGGAAGTACGGGGATCGCAGAGAGGCGTCCCTTTGCGGGCGCAAATTGAGTGGTACCGCGGGCATATCGCCCGTCTCAATGATGAGACGGGCGTTTTCTTTTTGATGAAAGGAAGTAAAAATGAACAACATCACAGGTCTTGATCTGAGACTGCACGAGGTCGCCGAGAGGATCAGGGAACTTCGCATGATAACGGGGCTGACGCCCGCCGAGATGGCGGGTCTCACCGACGTCCCTCTCGAGGAGTATCTGCTCTGCGAGTCGGGCGAGGGCGACCTGACGTTCGCGTTCATCTACCGCTGCGCGATCGCGCTCGGCGTCGACGTCACCGACATAATCGAGGGTAAAAGCCCGACCCTGCGCTCGTATACCGTCACCCGCGCGGGCGGCGGTCAGCGCATCCAGCAGGCGCACGGGATGGTCTATTACGGTCTCGCGTCCTCCTTCAGAGGCAGGATCTCCGAGCCGCTCTTCGTTCGCGCGATCTGGTCGGAAGAAGCGCAAAACTCCGAGATCGAGCTGACGACGCACACCGGTCAGGAGTGCGACATCGTCGTGTCCGGATCGCTCAAGGTCCGCGTAGGCACCCACCAGGAGGTCCTTGGCCCGGGCGACAGCATCTACTACGACTCGTCGACTCCTCACGGCATGATCGCCGTCGGCGGGGAAGACTGCACGTTTTATGCAATTGTCTTAAATCCGAACGGCGAGAACCTCGAGACGATAACGCACTCCGACGCTGCGAACACTCCCGCTCTCGTCCCCGCGTAGAGGGGCAGAGACGACGCCGACATGATCTGGCACAAATTCGTCGACGTCGAGGAGAACGAAAACGGAACGCCGACCTCGATAAAATTCAAGAACGAGGATAAATTCAATTTCGCGTTCGACGTCGTCGACGATCTCGGAAGGCGGAAACCCGACAGGCTCGCGATGCTCCACGTCGACCGCGACCACGTCGAGAGACGGTTCACGTTCGCGCAGGTCAAGCGCGCGTCGTCGCAGTGCGCCAACTACTTCAAATCGCTCGGCATCAAGCGCGGCGACCGCGTAATGCTCGTTCTTCGCCGCCACTACCAGTTCTGGTTCGCGATCCTCGGCCTTCACAAGCTCGGAGCGATCGCGATCCTCGGCTCCAATCAGCTCAGAAAACACGACTTCGAGTACCGCTTCGAGGCGGCGGGGATCACCTCGATCCTCTGCACGGCTCTCGGCGACGTCGCAGACGAGGCGGAGGCGGCGTGCGAATCGTACGGCAGGATGGCGAATAAGATCATCGTGGGCGGACAGCGCGAGGGCTGGCACACGTTCGACAGCGAATACGAACTGTTCACAGGCAAGTTCACCCGCACCGAAGACGCTCCGTGCGGCGACGACCGCATGCTGATGTTCTTCACCTCCGGCACGACCGGATACCCGAAGATCGCCTCGCACAACTACAAATACCCGCTCGGTCACTTCCACACAGCGCACTACTGGCACAACGTCAACCCGGACGGCCTTCACCTCACGATCTCCGACACCGGATGGGCGAAGTCGATATGGGGCAAGCTGTACGGGCAGTGGCTCAGCGAGGGAGCGATCTTCGTCTACGAGTTCGACCGCTTCGACGCCGCGGACATCCT
>JAFWPR010000010.1 GCA_017545225.1 Clostridia bacterium | reverse complement strand
GGGCGTTATCCCTGCTTCTTCTTATTCGGCTTTGATATTTTGCGGGGCGGTCCTCATTGCATCCATACCTCTGATTTCAAGCAGAAAGACGCTGTTTCAGGGCGTAAAAGGCTCCAAGATACTGCTGAAGATTCTTCCGATCATCGGTTTTGAACCCGAAAAATCAACGTATGAAAACGAGAGGGGCAAATCACTGGTCGGACTTCTTATCGGTATCCTTGTCGGGGCTCTTATCGTAAAAATCAGCCCTTTCCTTATTATCTGCGGCCTTCTCGCCGCAGTATATGCGATCATGGTGATTTGTCGACCGGAATTCGGAGTTCTTTGCCTCTTCTTTGTTTCTCCGATTCTTCCCACAATGCCTGTCGCCGCGCTTCTAATACTTGTTGTTATTTCGTATTTTCTTAAAATAATCCGTGGGAAAAGACAGGTTCTCTTCGAGACCGTCGACCTTTTCGTTCTGATTTTTGCGGGACTCACTCTTTTCGGCGGTATCGTCTCTCTCTCCCTCGAGTCGCTTGCGCCTTCTTTAATGCGGCTTTGCCTTATTTTAGGCTTTTTCGTGGTAGCATCTGTCAAACAGTCGCGAGACTGGTTAAAAAAATATGCGATAAGTGCGATCGCGTCCGCTGTTTTCGTTTCCCTTTACGGAATACTGATGTATTTCATCGGTTCCAAGGTCGGCGGCGCATGGCTCGACACTTCAATGTTCACCGACATTTCCGGACGTGCGATCTCCACGCTCGAAAATCCCAATATGCTTGGCGAATACCTTATTATGATCATTCCGATCGCTCTGGCATCTCTGATCTCCGGAGAGTTGTTCAAGCGTTCACAGATCTTCTTCTTTACACTTATAATGGGTTTCTGCCTTATACTCACGTGGAGTCGCGGAGCGTGGCTCGGACTGATTTTCGCTGCGGTTATTCTGCTGTTTATTTGGCATAAAAGAGCTATGTGGCTCGTTTTCGGCAGTCTTATTGCCTTTCCGCTTGCTACGTTTGTGATGCCTTCTTCCATATTAAATAGATTCATGAGTATCGGTAACACAGCCGACTCGTCGACGTTATACAGAGTCAATATCTGGCGTGGCGCGATGAGGATGATCAGAGACAATATTTTTACCGGAATTGGGATCGGTGAAGGCGCATGGGGTAAGATATATCCCGATTATACGCTTCCCGGTATCGAACAGGCGCCCCATTCTCACAATCTTTTCATGCAGATAACTGTCGAGATGGGAATAATCGCTTTGATAGTATTCCTGTTTGTCCTATTCTTCACTTATCAGTCCGGTTTTACTCTTTTTTCGAAGTTATCGAGATCAGACAACGTTGATCCGTCGGGATTACTTTCTCCGGATTCTCTCAAAACTGCCGACGAGTTTAAAGTAAAAAACAAAAAACATAATCCCGCGCTTATCCTCAGGATCGCGGTCGCCGGACCTCTTTGCGGGATATTCGGTGTCCTTGTTCAGGGAACCACAGATTATTCTTGGTATAATTACCGCGTTTATCTGATGTTTTGGCTCGTACTTGCCCTTGCCGTCGGTTACACGAAAAACGGGAGGGAATTCGTTCCCGAGGAGAACTTTGATGAGGTAGGGAAGTCCTCTGAATCCTCGGAAATTGACATTTCCGGCTGATGCCGTAAAAAATACATTATGATCCTTTTATACCGTTCACCTGATGAAAGGAGAAACACCCGTGGAAAGAAAAAAATATAAGTTCAATATTATCGATTTATTTATCATCCTTATAATTGTTTGCGCTATCGCGCTTTTAGCTTACGTATTCATCTTCAGCAACAAAACTGTTGAAAAATATGATTCGTTTGAGGTCGAATGTGTCGTCGAAGTGACGAGGGTTAACGAGCTCTTCCGTGATAAATTCAATCAGGGGGATCCCGTCATCAATATCAGCAACAACAGGCAATTCGGAACTGTTACCGAAACTCCTGAAAGAAAGCGCTCGGTTACGACGGCTTTCGATGAAAACACAGGCAGTGAAATCTATCCCGAGGTTGAAGGAACCGACGACTATATTATTACATTTGTCGGTACAGCGGAAAAGACTGAATGGGGTTATCGCTTCGCCGATATGTATCTTAACGTTGCTGAACCTTGTATGCTCCAGATCGGCGATATGCAGTGTTCAGGGACGTGTATCAAGATGACAGTCCTTGACTGAAACGGGTGATATTATGATCGATGTAATTACTTTGATCTACGGACTCGTTGCTCTTGTCTGCGCCGGATTGCTTTCCTTCGCATCGACGCCGGCCGTCAGAGTCCTTGCTTTCAAAATCGGCGCTATCGACGTGCCTAAAGACAACAGAAGAATGCACTCCAAACCTATTCCGCGTATCGGTGGACTGGCTATATACCTCAGTTTCGGTCTGACGTGTCTTTTCTTCTGTTCCTACAACAGGGAATTGTTCATTCTTCTCGTCGGCGGTCTTTTGATGGTCACGCTAGGCGTTCTCGACGACGTTTTCAGACTTCCGGCAATTGTTAAATTTATATGCCAGATCGCAATAGGCGTTGCTACTGCGCTCGGCGGGATCCGTATCGATCAGATCGGAATCGGAGGCAACTACGTTTCGCTTGGCTATTTCTCAATTCCGATAACCGTTTTATGGATCGTAGGATTATCCAACGCGATCAATCTGATCGACGGTCTTGACGGCCTTTCGTGCGGTATTTCCACGATTTCGGCGATCTCTATACTCGGAGTTATACTGCTTCAGGGAGATAAATCGTACGCCGTTATTGCCGTTATACTTATCGGCGCATGCTTCGGATTTCTTCCGTTCAATAAGAATCCGGCAAAAATATTTATGGGTGATACCGGATCGCTTTTTTTGGGATACACGCTTTCCGTGATATCTATCCTCGGAACGTTCAAAATGCATGCGGCTATTTCCGTTCTTGTACCTCTGTTTATCTTTGCCGTTCCTCTGACGGATACGGCTTTCGCGTTTATTCGCCGCGTTCTTTCGGGTAAGAGTCCGTTCTCTCCCGATCGCGGACACTTCCACCACAGACTCGTTGATATGGGTTTCACCCAAAAAGAAACCGTCAAGATTCTCTATTCGATCTGCGGTATATTCGGACTTGTCGCTCTCTTTATGTGTGAAAATCTGTTCCCGAAATATAAACTTATCAAGTCAATTGCGGTCGTAGTGATCGCGCTTGCGATATTCATCGTCACTTTCCTGATCATGAAGAATCCCAAAACAAGGATCCATACCGGTCTGTTCGACGAGGACGTCGAGAACGACCCGGTTGAAAAATCAAAGATCCTCAACGAGGAAAACGAAAACAAGGAAGAATCCGTTCAAGCGGAAGAAAGGAGCGACGAAGATGGAAAATAAGAAGCCCGAAGCAAAAAAAAGATTCGGAGTACTCGATTTCTTTATTATTCTCGTCCTTATCCTTTGCGTGGCAGGTATTGCCATGAGATTTATCTTCAAACTCAATCAACCGCAGGATGAGTCGTTCGTTGCTGTTGATACCGAGGAATACTACGTAAGTTATATTTCCAGAAACGTCAGGAACTCAGTTCCGGAGTATCTCACGGAAGACACCGAGTTCAGATTTGCGTCTTCCAATGAAGTGTTCGGATATCCCTTCCGAACGCCTACCGTACAACCTGCTGAGAAAAGATACGTCGGCTCTGACGGTACTCAGTATAAGGTCCCCAATCTTCCCAACGACGACCGGACCGACCGTAACGACGTTTTCGGTATGTTTAAAGTCAAAGGCAAAATGAACTCTGACGGCGTACTTCAGATCGACGGATCATCCACTATCATCAGTCTCAATAAGGAATATGTCGTTCGCTCCGACATTTTGGTGTTCAAGTTCACCGTAGTCAGTATTACTAAAGCGCCGTGATGAATTCGATTGATTATATTTCTCTAAGTTCTCGGCTCAACTCCCTTATCGTTTTATCCAGGCCGGTTACCGCTTTTTCTAACGCTTCTTCGTTTTTGTTTCATGAATTGAACGACGTTAGTTGGCTGGGCTTTTACTTTTATGATCCCGTAATTGATAAACTCATTCTCGGACCTTTTCAGGGAAAGCCGGCTTGCGTTGAAATTGGCTGCGGGAATGGTGTATGCGGTCATGCGTTTGAGATCGGATCAACCGTCGTCGTTCCCGACGTACATGATTTTCCGGGCCATATCGCGTGCGATGCCGATTCCCGATCCGAAATCGTAGCTCCGATAAGAATTCGCGGTACGGTTGCCGCTCTTCTCGACATTGACAGCACTACCTTGGGTAGGTTTTCGGATCAGGATGCCGCGGGACTTAAAGAAGTTGTTAGAGTAATCGAAAACTATTCTGAGATTCATTATCCGTTTGATTTTTTATCTACGAAAGGATAACGCGGATAAAAGGAAGTTATAAGGTTTGCATCTCTTAGGCTCAATAATAGGAGTTACGGACAGGCACGACTTCTTATGGAGATCCCGGAAATACAAACAGTTGCACTATGCAACACCGCAGAAAAAGGGATGTCGGAGAGATCGTTCACTTTACGGGCGGTTAATGCTACGACCACAGGGCCGGTTTTCCGGCCTTTTTCATTTTGTTCGTGCAAAAAAACGCAAATATATTGACATCGTATTTTTTGATATGATATAATTAACTGATACGAACGAATGTTTGTTTTTGGGGATTGGAGGGTTACACTTGGAAGATCAAAAGAAAGACGACTTCTTAGTTTTATCCGACGTTCCCGCATACGTCAATCGAGAAAAAAAATATCGCAGACCTTCCAAACCTGACGTTGATACAGTTGAGATCGATATCGATTCAGTTCAGTCCGAAGACAGTAAAACGTCGAGATTTGCCCCCGAACCTGTCGCAAGTTACGACCGGTATTCGACGTTGTCATATACTCGAAAAGGCGCGGACTTTTCCCGAAAAAAACCGTTTTGTAAAAGACCGGAAGGCAAACTTATAGAAGAAAGAAATATCGGAGGAGAGTATATCGAATCCGTTTCTGTTTTCGATTGGGGCGGCGATTTGGGCTTCTACGAGAAGTTCAGGACCGACGCAGAAAGGTATCGCGATGTAAAGGGTTCACCCTGTCCGCATGTTCCTTTCTTTTCGTATGTTCCGCTATATTCGCAAATGAAGCAATCTCAGTTTGCTTATTATCTTTATCTCAGAGACGAGCTGCGCACAGGCAGATATCCTGTTGCCGATCTGTCGTACATTCTTCTCTTAATTTAT
>JAFWPR010000085.1 GCA_017545225.1 Clostridia bacterium | reverse complement strand
GGATTGAGAAAATCGTATATTTCTTTGCCCTCGGGTACGTCGCCGGTATTCTTGAGGGTGAAGAGCCGGTCGTAGTGGTTGATGCGGACGTGATCCGCGTTCTCGGAGGATAGCCAGTGTATCGTTCCCTTGACTTTTCTTCCGTCGGTCGGCATACCGTCGCGCGTTTCGAGATCGGCGCTGACGAGGATCTCTTCGACCTTTCCGTCGGGCGAGTACTTAACCTCGTCGCATTTCACGATATACGAGCCCATGAGGCGAACTTCCCCGCCGGGCTTCATACGGAAGAATTTCGGCGGCGGATCGTCCGAAAAGTCGTCTCTGTCGATAAAGAGCGTGCGGGTGAACGGGACTTTTCTCGTTCCACGCTCAGGATCGCCCGGATGATTAGGCAGTTCGAAATATTCTTTTTTATCCTCGGGATAATTCGTGACCGTGACCTTGACGGGATCGAGGATCGCGACGCGTCGCGCGGCAGTGCGGTTCAGTTCTTCTCTTATGCAGTATTCAAGCAATTCGATATCGACGAGACTGTACGTCTTGGCGATACCCGCACGGCGTACGAACTCGAAGATCGCCTCGGGAGTGTACCCTCTTCTGCGGAGCGCGCAGAGTGTGGGCATACGGGGGTCGTCCCAGCCGTCGACGAGACCGTTTTCGACGAGGTGGCGCAGATAACGCTTGCTCATAACGGTATACGTGACGTTGAGACGGGCGAATTCGTACTGGTGCGGCGGCCTTTCAAATCCGACGTTGTTGACGACCCAGTCGTAAAGCGGTCTGTGATTTTCAAATTCGATCGAACAAAGCGAGTGGGTAATCCCCTCTATCGCGTCCTGAAGCGGGTGAGCGTAGTCGTAAAGCGGGTAGATGCACCACTTGTCGCCCTGACGGTGGTGACTGATGCGTGTGATCCTGTATATCGCGGGGTCGCGCATGTTCATGTTCGGCGACGCCATATCGATCTTCGCGCGGAGCGTCTTGCTGCCGTCCGGGAATTCGCCCGCCCTCATACGGCGGAACAGATCGAGGTTTTCCTCGGGCGTTCTGTCGCGGTACGGACTGTTTTTCCCGGGCTCGGTCAGCGTGCCTCTGTATTCCTTCATCTCTTCCGGCGAAAGATCGCAGACGTACGCTTTGCCTTCCGTGATGAGTTTTTCGGCGAAGCGATAGCAGTCTTCGAAATAGTCGGAGCCGTAGAAGATACCTCCGTCGGGCTCTGCGCCGAGCCATCTCAGATCCTCGAGGATCGAATCGACGTACTCCGTGTCCTCTTTGGTCGGGTTGGTGTCGTCGTAACGGAGATTGAACTTGCCGCCGTATTTTTTCGCTGTGGAATAATTGATGTAGATCGCCTTCGCGCTGCCTATGTGCAGGTATCCGTTAGGCTCGGGGGGAAAACGCGTGTGAACGTGGTCCTCTCTCCCCTCGCGAAGGTCGGCGTCAATTATATCGTGAATGAAATTAGTGCTTACTTCTTCCATTTTTCATAAATCCTTTCTCAAAGTGAATCCGCCATCGAGTGAAGGCGCGCTCTGACCCGGTCCTCGCCGAGAATAGCCATTACCTGATACATATCGGGCGAGTTCATCCTGCCGGTAACGGCGACGCGCAGGAACATCGAAACGTCGGCGATGCTCCCGCGGAACCTCTCGGGTTCTGCGCGGTATTCCTTCATATCGGACGCGTATCCGAGAGAGTCGGCGACCGCTTTGATCTTGTCGAACCAGGCGTTCTGGTCGTCGGCGGGATCGTACGTTTCCAGGAATTTCGTTATCGCCTCTTTGATATCCGCGCGGTCGAACGTATCGGGATATTCGTCGGTGACTTTGAAATAACCGTCCCAGAAAAATCCGAACAGGTCCTTGACCTCCGCCCAGGTACCGAAGTCTTTTCTCGGCTTTTTGCCGCCTCTTCCGATCGAGAAGACGGCGAGCGCGGTCTCTCTGTCGTTTTCAAGCGTCGAGGCAAATTCGGGTTCAAACTCGCGAGCCCAGTCAAGATATCCGCCAAGGACGTCCTCCGCCGTCATCATCGAGATGACGTTCTTCGACACGTCGTTGAGTTTGGCGATATCGAACAGCGAGCCTGCCGGATTGAGCTTTTTATATGAAAATTTGAAATTGTCGAGGTCTGCCTTCGGTTCCGCTCTTCGCCAGTCTTCGAAGTTCGAGTTGAGGATCCCCATGAGGTATTCCTTGACGCTCGCGCGCGGGAACCCCGCCTCGCGGTAATAGGAGAGCGAGAGCTCCGGGTCTTTTCTTTTCGAGAGCTTTCTCTTCGACGTACCGTCCATCTTCATAAGCGTTCCGATGTGCAGATATTTCGGCGGACGGAATCCGAGCGCGCGGAACAGCTGCAGATGGAACGGGAGAGACGGAAGCCACTCGTCGCCGCGAACGACGTGCGTCGTGCGCATAAGGTGATCGTCGACGGCGTGAGCGAAGTGGTAAGTCGGGATACCGTCGCTCTTGAGGAGGACATGGTCTATATCGTTCTCGGTCACTTCAAGTTTTCCCTTGACAAGATCGGTGACGGGTATTTTATTTTCGATATTCCCTTCCGAGCGGAAACGCAACACCCACGGCGTACCCGCGTCGATCGCCGCTTTTATATCCTCGATCGGTCTGTCTCGCCAAATCGCCCACTTGCCGAAATAGCCGAAATTCGCTTTCTCGGCTTCCTGTTCGGCGTGTATCTTCGCCAGCTCGTCCTCAGTGCAGAAGCAGGGGTAAGCCATACCCTCGAGGACGAGTTTTTTGGCGTAAACGTGATAGATCGACGCGCGCTGACGCTGTCGGTACGGGCCGTAATTCCCTTTTTCACCGTCCGCGGTCACGCCTTCGTCAAATCCGATGCCGTACTCGCCGAGGCCCTGAAGAAGCATCTCGACTGCCCCCGGAACTTCTCTTTTTGCGTCGGTGTCTTCAATGCGCAGAAAATGGACGCCTCCGCTCTGCGTGCACATCCTCTCGGATATCGTCCCCTGGACGAGGTTGCCGAGATGCACGAAACCGGTCGGCGAAGGAGCCATACGCGAGACGACGGCGCCCTCGGGCAGATCGCGCGGGGGAAAACGCTCCTCAAGGTCGTCGGGAGTGTCGGTGACATTCGGAAATAAAAGGTCGGCAAGCGCTGAATAGTCCATTACAGTTCTCCGTTCATATATGGATTGAATTTTATAACGTTTGAAAGCAAATCGGAGTCTTCGTGACCCGGATAAATCGGAAGAGATCCGTCGAATTCTCTGAATTTCCGGAGTGAGCGGTACATCTCACGTAAGTCGCCTCCGGGAAAGTCGGTCCTTCCGATCGAACGCGCAAAAAGCGTGTCGCCCGTAACGATAAACGTATCGGCAAGATAACAGACCGAACCGGGCGTGTGACCGGGAGTCGAGACAACTTTGAGTGTTTCGGATCCGAGTTCGATCCCGTCGCCGTCGTTAAGTAACCGATCGGCGGGAGCGAACGTTTTTCGTTCGCCGAAAAACGGTAAAAACAGACTCCTGCCGGGATCAGACAGGGCGTCGGCATCGCCGACATGAACGAGAAGCGGGGCGGAAAACGCGCGTCGCGTCTCGTCGAGCGTAAGGACGTGATCGAAATGGACGTGTGTGAGAAAAATAAACCGGACGGTCCCGCCTCCGAGAAGTTTTTCGACCGCGTCGGGCGGCGCGGACGGATCGACGATCGCCGCTTCGTTTCCGGAGACGAGCAGATATGAGTTTGCCGCCATCCCCGCTGTCGGTATCCGCTTTATTTCCATTTTCGGCCTCTTTACCCGTAATATACATATAGTAATATAGAATAAAGTATATCACAATATATGCCCGGTGTCCATAGGAGAAAATAATGAAAACGCTTTTTTTGAAACGGACAGGAAGAAAGAAAAGGATCGCGGTGAGGATCGTACTCGTCGCTCTCGTCATCCTTTTTGCAGGCGGCGTCGTTTTGTACGAAAGGCTGTTCAACGGAAAGATAGAAGGACCTGCGACAAATCTCGCGGTAACGACGATCGAGAGGATGATCGCAGAAGCGGCGGCGGAAGTCAAAGGACGCGGTGCGGAGGCCGGAGTCGGCGATTCGGTCGCGATCGACTCGGGGAAACTGAACGAAAAGCGCGAAACGTTCGAGGCGGCGCTCACTGAAAAAATGAGAGAAAACGGGACTATCAAAGTGAAGATCCCGCTCGGGACGCTGATAGGCGGACGCTTTTTATCGGGAAAGGGGCCGCGGGTATCCGCAAAAGTTTACTGCGACTACAAAACGGAATGCGAAGTGACAAGCGGCATCGTTTCCGTAGGGATCAATCAGACGATGTATACGGCGACGCTGAACGTCCGCGTGGATTGCTCGCTATACCTGGACACGGATATAAGGACCGTCACGGTAAAGGATGAGATCATCCTCGAACAGATGATGTTTATCGGGGGCGTTCCTTTGGGATAAGATTATCCCGGGTTGATTTTGTTACCGATATATGCTACAATAAAAGGCGAAATAGATCGACCGGAGGCAAATAATGGCTGACAGGACGAAAAAAGCATTCAGGGGTTCCGTTCACGGCTTCAAAAGAAAGGACGTAAACGGATATATCCTTGAAATGTCAAAAAGATATATCGAGATCGAAAAAGAGTATCGCGAAAAGATCGAGTCGCTTGAGGCTGAAAACAAAGAACTGTCCTTACGGCTTGCTGAAGCGGAATTGCGCGCAGCAGGCGCGGAAGCAAAAACTGCGAAGGCCAAGCCCGTTTCGGAGGACGCAAAAAAAGCCTCGGAAGCTCTTTCGGAAATCAAGCGGATGCGCTCTCATCTCAAAAAGCAAGTCAGGGAGTTTGAAAGCAAATACTCAGACGTCCTTCCCGTTCCCGAAAAACGCGAAAAGACCGGAAGCAAACCGGTCGAGGAACTGAAAGCTGTCTTAAAAGAAGAAAAACCTGCCGAAAAGGCGAAGACGGCTGCAGAAGAAGAAAACCCTGTCGAGAAGTCCAAACCGGAGGTGAACGTTGAAAAACACGTTGAGGATCCGGAACCCTCAGCCGGCGAAGAAAAGTTCTCCGCTCTGAGCGACGACTTCGAATCGTATCTCAAACAGTTCCGTTCGTCGACGTCCGCCCTTTTCAGCGAGTTCGATAAAAAATACGGCACGAAGATCTCCGACGATAAAAAGCACGAAACGAAGACTTCCGGCGATAAAAAACACGGAACGAAGACTTCCGGCGAGAAAAAACACGGAACGAAGATCTCCCGCGATAAAAAACACGGAACGAAGATCTCCGGCGGCGGTAAAAAATGACTGTCGATCTTCGCGTTACGACCGACGAATTCCTTAGTTGGTCACGGACTGTGAGAGCGGGCGAAGGGATACTGCTCTCGGGGACCGTATTCACAGCGCGCGACGCCGCTCACAAGCGGATCTTCGCCGCCGTCAAAAACGGCGATCCGCTCCCGTTCGATATCAAAGGAGCGTTCATTTACTACGCCGGACCGACTCCCGCGAAGGCGGGTCTGCCGGTCGGATCGTGCGGACCGACGACGTCGTCAAGGATGGATATTTATGCTCCGACTCTGTATCGGATGGGCCTTTCGGCGACGATCGGAAAAGGGCCGCGAAGCGAGAAAGTAAGAGAAGCGATCGGCGAGTCGGGTTCGCTCTATCTTTGCGCCGTGGGAGGCGCGGGAGCGCTCGCCGCACAACGTATTACTTCCGTTGAAGTGATCGCCTACGACGATCTCGGTTGCGAATCGGTCAAAAGAATGACGGTCTCTGATCTTCCGCTGTTCGTCGGGATAGACGCAAAAGGCAACTCAGCGTTTGCAGAAATAAAAAAGTGAGCATGCACGTGCTCGCTTTTTTTGACGTCGGATCATCCCCCGAACGAGTAACCCTCTTTCGGTTTCGTTTTGATCAGCGGAAATCCGGTAAGGTTTTTCGCTTTTTTGTTTATTTCATATACAGTCGTACGCGCCGCGCCGTCGGAGACGGGGTCGGAACAGCAAAAGGCGGCGATCGTTCGCGCTGCGAGGTAACGCCCGGGATATACGGACAGAAGTCGGACGACGAGGAGTTCCCTTTCGGTCAGCGGAATACGCTCTCCGAGAAAGACGGAGACGCCGTTTCTTTCGGCGTAACACTTTGATACGAAATTGTCGAAACGGACGCCGTTTTTGATCTCGACGACTTCCTCTGCGCGATCTTTGATCCTCAGCGTTTCGCGTGAGGCAACCCCGGGCTCATCGGAGGCAAGCGCCGCAGGATCCGCAAAAACCGTGCGCTCTGAATCGACAAAAGGCGAAACGCTGCGGTCGAACGAAACGACCGCAAGCGAAGACGACAGCGTTTCTCGATCCGACATGGTTACCGCTGCGGCGGGGTATCCGAGCATAAGCAGAGATCCGCGGAGGGTGCGGATCTCTTTTCTGTCGCTGTTTCCTATTATTGCGATCATACTGTGTGAACGCCGTTTTCAGGGTCGCCGTGCTCGGCGTCGAGACCGTATTTCTTCGCTTTTCTGTACTCGAAGAACTTGAGCGCGACCTGATCGAACAGAGCGTACGTCAGGACGTCCTCGTCCTGCTCGAGATACGGCCGTACCTCCTCGCGGAGACGGTCGAGTTCCGGTTCGATCTTATCAGCGGGCCTGTAGTCGATCGGTTCTGCGTCGCCGATGATCGAACGGCGGAAATCTTCATCGATCCTGACGGGAGTCTTGCCGTACTCGCCCTTGACGAGACCGCGGAATTCCTTGGTCACCATCTTATACCGTTCGCCGGAGACGACGTTGAGGACCGCCTGCGTTCCGACGATCTGCGAAGTCGGAGTGACGAGCGGCGGGAAGCCCGCGTCTTCTCTGACCTTCGGGACCTCGGCGAGGACTTCCTCGAGTTTTTCGCTCTGCCCCGCCTGCTTGAGCTGCGAAACGAGGTTGGAGAGCATTCCGCCCGGGACCTGATACATGAGGCCTCTGACGTCGACTTTGAGCACCTTGGGATCGAGCTGACCGCTCTTGATGTACTTTTCTCTTATGGGCGTGAAATACGACGCTATTTCGTTCAGCGCGTTGAGGTCGAGCCCCGTGTCGTACTCGGTTCCCGCGAGGGACGCGACGATCGGCTCTGTCGGCGGCTGAGATGTTCCCATGGCGAACGGGGAGATCGCCGTATCGATTATATCGGCGCCCGCTTCCACGGACTTCAGGACCGTCATGGATGCAAGGCCGGTCGTGTAGTGGGTGTGGACCTGGATCGGCACGTTTACGGTCTCTTTGAGCGCTTTCACGAGGTTGTAGGCGGTGTAAGGAGTGAGAAGACCCGCCATATCCTTGATGCAGATGGAATCAGCGCCCATCTCTTCGAGTTCCTTTGCGTATGTGGCGAAAGCCTCGACCGAGTGGACCGGGGAGAGCGTGTAGCTCATCGCCGCCTGGACGTGACCGCCCTCTTTCTTCGTCGCGTCGATCGCCGTTTTGAGATTGCGGGCGTCGTTCAGCGCGTCGAAGATACGGATGACGTCGAT
>JAFWPR010000084.1 GCA_017545225.1 Clostridia bacterium | reverse complement strand
GGTGTACCCTGTTCTGAAAAACAAATCCGCCGCGTCCTTTCAGGGCGCGGCGGATTTTTTACCAAGTCTCTTCGTAAAAATAGAAATTATCCTCGATCAGGCGAAAGTAATAATAATTGTCACTGTTGTTAAAAATCTGATACGAATACCATCCGTCTTCCGTTTGTTTCAGTTCTTCGAATGACACACCGAAAAAATAACCGTGCGGTGAATAGTAAATTCCGTAACTCCCTCCTGACGGTACGATACCGTATCCTCCGATATTGACCGTGACGGTGTCTTTTAACGTACCTTCCGCTCCTCCGTCGTCGCGAACATCGACGTCCTTCATTTTTTGAAGTTCTGTAAAATTTCCCGTCTCCACAGCACTGTAAATAACGTCTTTTTTTTCGTTATAAAACGAAACGGTACGTTCATACCTTTGCTCTATCGTCCTACCGCTGCGTACATTTCCCAGAATAATCAAGCCGAAAAACAGGATGGCTCCGGAGTATTTTACGGCGATAACAAGCAGAACAATAAAAAGTGGTTTATGTTTCATTACAATTTACTCCTTACCGATAAGGGATGCGTACTTATGGGAGAGGACGCCGGAGAGTGCGGATAACAAAAGCATAAGAGCGATACCGATCATGAATGGTAAGATCCGAACGTTAGAACCATAGTGAACAAAAGCCCAAATATAACCGCAGGCGGAAATCAAGAACGTCGCAGCCACGGAGCAGACAGCAAACGTTTTTTTATTCTTGTAAAGACGGACGAAATACCAGTTGGCGAGAGAGAGCATAAAGCCGACGGACGGAACGATAAGCGTAAACGCCCAAATACCGTTTACCCCACCGGAAGGAGTCGACGCCTCGAGCGTCGTCCCGGCAACGGTAAGAGCAAACGAAAAAAATAGAAGGACCGACTGCAAAACGGATGCTTTGCGCTCGTTTAACCGCTTGAATCTCGGATGAGAGGGAGAAGGCGCTTTTTCTATGACAGGCGCGTTTTTTTTCATTTCCTCAAAGACGGCGCGACACTCCTCGCATTCTTTTATATGCTCTTCGACTTCAAGTCGGCTACCGTCCGAACAACAATTGTCTAAATATAGGATCATAAGGTCTTTGACTATCTCACATTTCATCTTTCAATCCCATCCTTTCGATCAGTTTTTTTCTCGCACGGTAGAACGTGACGCGCGCCCAGCTTTCGCTTTTACCGTATACGGCGCTGATCTCCTTGAGGGTCAGCCCGCCGAAAACGGAGAGCATGAACACTTCTTTATACGGTTCCTCGAGTTCTCGGAGTTTCAGCGTAGCTTCTTTCGACAGTTCCCTCTCGACTACTGACGTCGAGATATCCGGCGAGGTCGCCTCCGGGGCCTCTTCCGGGTGAATGAATCTCTTATTCTCGTTGTACCACGCGTAATACGTGTTTTTCGCTATTGAACATAGCCAGGCAGATGCGCGATTCAGATCGCGAAGAGAAGAAAAGTTGATATACGCACGGAAGAACGTCTCTTCCGTGAGTTCTTCGGCAAGAGAAGCGTTGCCGCATAGTTTCATCAGGTATTTGAAGATAAAGCCGCTGTTCTCTTCAAAGACCCGTTCGTAATCGGTCACTTTCTCACCGCCTCTCACTTATAAGATTGAAAAAAAGGGGTTACGTTACAATAAATTTTGAAAGATCCGCCGCGTCCTTTCAGGGCGCGGCGGATTTCAATATTCATTTGATCTTCTCAAGACGGTACAGCCCGTTCGCGTCAGGTCCCGTTACGCCGTATTCCGGTACGTATCCGAGTTTTTTATAAAACTCAAGCGCGGTGATTGACGCGGGGACTTCGACGCGTCTCGCCCGTATGAACAATTCGTCTTTTTCAAGCGCCCCGATCAGCCGTCTTCCGAGACCTTTTCCCTGCTTTTCGGGACTGACGAAAACCGTATATAATCTGCTTTCATCCTCTTTGCCGGGGATCTTCCCTATCGCACCGCATCCGACGATCTCTTTCCCGTCCTCAATAACGTAAAAGTGAGTCTTTAACGCGCGATCCGTGATAAACTCCGGACTGTGACGCAGAACGAGATCTTCAAGATAATCGGAAGCGTAGTCCGCGGAGTTGGAGACACGCAAAGTACGAGCGATCATTTCCGAAACCGTGACCGCGTCATCCGTGTTGAACCTCCTTATTATTATCATCGGGGGCGCCTCGCTTTCTTACTGTTTGCCCGTTCTCTCCATTGAGCGTACTTTCCCGGGATCGGGATCGATGAAGACGGTCCGGTTAGTGTGATATATGACGAACCCCGGTTTCGCTCCGGCAGGTTTTTTGATTTCCTTTACTCTTGTCACGTCGACGGGAACCTGAGCGCTCTCGGCGAGCTTAGAGTTGTGCGCGGCGATCAGCGCGGCGTCCGTCACGGCGCCGTCCGGAGGGGTATCCTCTCCGCCGTCGAGAATGAGGATCACGTGAGAGCCGGGATAGCCCTTGACGTGGAACCAGAGATCGCGTTTCGACGCCGTCCTGAAAGTAAGTGCGTCGTTTGCGACGTTGTTTTTTCCGCAAAGGACCGTATGACCGTCCTCCGTTTCATATCTGATAATGAGCGGAGCGGTCTTTTTTTTCGGTG
>JAFWPR010000083.1 GCA_017545225.1 Clostridia bacterium | reverse complement strand
GTTGCGTCAAGAGGAGGCTGATGTGACGGCGTTTGCTGATGCTTTGACAATATTGAAGAGAGATGTGAAGTATTGCAAGAAATGCCATAACATCTCTGAGAGCGAGCTGAGTCACCGCGAAATAAATCCGTTCGGCGGCGTCCGGTCCAACCGCCGTGCCGAGTTTATCAAAGATTGGTATCCGCTCGCGCAGGTTTACGAAAAAGTCGATGACCCGGCGGAGGACATTGTCCTCTTTATCGAGGCCCGAAAGCAGTCCGCCGACGAATCCGCCGAGCTGCTCGCACAGTTTGACTGCGACGATCACGGATATGAAACCCGCCAGAAGAACGGTCAGAACAGAGATTATCCCGCCGCAGATCTTATACGGTATCTTCGTCCTTTTCGAAAAGACTTCCGCCGCAGGGCGCAGGAGCGCTGAAACGGCAAGCGAGACGAGAAACGGGATCAGCGCAGAAAGAGCGTTAACGACGGCGTAGCGGAATATGAGGAACGCCATTATCACGAGCGCGAGGGTGAAAAAGATCCTGCGCTGTTTTTCATCCTTCCCTGCCATAAAAATACCCCCTCCCGAGCGGCGTCACTTAATAGTATGTCGCATCGGTTGGGGGTATAATCGCTTTATCGGGGCAAAAGAGTTATCCTTCTTTTATCTGTTTACGAATCTCTCGATGCAGCGCAGAGCGTCCGCGGTGATCCTGTCGGAGTCGGGATAATAGCCGTATACGATCTTGCGGCGCGAGTCGTCGAGACGGTACTTCGGTCCGTCTTCCACGATCGGGGCGGGAATTATCTTCGTCACCATCATCGAGGGGTCGATGACGACGGCGGGACCCGCGAGGTCGCACATGACTTTTATCTTCGTTTTGTACTTCTCCTCGTCGACCTCTTTTGAAGGAAGAACGTGTCTGAAGAACTCGGCGCCGCGGTTGTCGCCTTTGATCTTTCCGAAATCGCGGAAAGGCATGCTGATATCGACCGTTCCGTGCGGTTCGCAGGGGAGGAATACGAGCGGGAGGTCGCTGTCCATCAGGTACTTCGCGGCGGCGATATCCGCGCAGATGTTCCACTCGTGATGCGGTTCAAAGGCGTGCTCGTTTTCGAGGCAGAGGCCGCCGACCCAGACGACGACGATCTTTTCCTTGATCGACGGGTCGAGAAGATATGCGGAGACGACGTTCGTGCACGGCCCGGTGACGATAACGTAGATCGGTTCGTCGCTCTCGTGCGCACACTCGATGATGTATCTTGCGGCGGGGCTGTCGGTAGGCGTGAGACCGGGGTTGTTTGAGATCTGCGAGCGGGCTCCCTCGAAATAGGGGACTTCGTCACCGGTAAGGCCGGTATAGTCGTAAACTCTTTCGATCTCCTTGTAGCTGCGGAGCATTACCTCCTCGGTATCGACGGCGACCGGGTACTCGTAGAACGCCGCGGCGTTCACTCCGATCACTTCGATCTTTTCGGAACCGAGGCAGTAGGCGAGCGCGCACTGGTCGTCGATCTCGGCGCTGTAATCGCCGTCGGCTATGACCTTTTTGACTCTGTCGGATCTCAGATCTTCAAGAATTTGTTCTGCTGTCATCATATCGGCGTTTTCCTTTCGATTTGAGGTTGTTTTTATTGTAACATGAGACGGGTCCGTTTTCAATATTTTCTTTTCATTTCATACTCTTTATGGTAAAATAAACGTAAGATAACAGAATTGCCGAGGTTCGCATATGAGTTGGCTTCAAAAGTTTTCGGAACCGGATAAAAAATACAGATCGATCCCATTCTGGTCGTGGAACGACAGGCTGGACGAGGACGAGCTGCGGCGTCAGGTCCGCGAAATGGCGCGGGCAGGCCACGGCGGGTTTTTCATGCACGCGAGGGACGGTCTGCTGACTCCGTATATGTCGGATAAGTGGTTTTCCGCGATCCGCGCCGCCGCGGAAGAGGCACAGCGCGCGGGGATCCGCGCGTGGTGCTACGACGAGGACGGATGGCCGAGCGGTTCCGCCGGCGGCGCGGTGACCGCCGCGCATCCGGAGCACGAAGTCGGCTGGCTCAGAATGAGAGAACCCGACGATACGTCCGGCGGTAAAGTCCACGGCACGTTCGCCATGGCGGACGACGGGTCGTTCAGAGAGATAAAAGATGCAAGCGATGTGAAAGACGGCGAGCGCGCTTTGTGCGCCGTCTCTTTTTCGGGCGAGGAGTATATCGACGTACTTGATCCCGATGCGGTCGGGACGTTCGCAGAACTCACTCACGAGAGATACGCCCGCGAGGTCGGAGACCTGTTCGGCCGCGGTCTGCTCGGCGGATTCTTCACAGACGAACCGCAGTACGCGCTCTGCCGCGTGCCGTGGTCGAAGATCGCCGAAGCGGAATTCGAAAAGCGCAACGGCTATTCGATCAGGGAAAAGATACCCGCCCTGTTCTTCGACGGACCCGGAGTCGAAAAAGTGCGCTTCGACTGGTGGCGGATGATGAACGACCTGTACGTCGACTCGTTCGCGGGAACTCTTTACGATTGGTGTGAGAAACACGGCGTAAAGCTTACCGGTCACGCGATGATGGAGGACAATCTGCTCTGTCAGATGCACTGCACCGGCGGCGTTATGCCGTTTTACGAATTCGAGCATATCCCCGGGATCGACTGGCTCGGGCGCACGCCCGCCTCGGAAAGGATCACGGGGCGGCAATGCTTCCCTCTCGTGCCGCTGCAGCTCGGTTCGGTCGCCGCGCAGCTCGGCAAGGAGAACGCGATCAGCGAAACGTTCGCGCTCGCAGGGTGGGACGTTTCTTTTGCCGAAATGAAGTGGCTCGCGGACTGGCAGATCGCGTACGGCGTCGGCGTTTTCTGCGAGCACCTCGAGGGATATACGATACGCGGGATCAGGAAGATCGATTATCCGCCGTCTATTTTCTATCAGTCGCCCTGGTGGGACGATTTCAAACTGTTTACCGATACGGTCGCGCGCGAGGGAATGCTGATGAACGAGGGCGTCTGGAATCCGGGCGTTTTGGTGATACATCCGATCCACTCGGCGTGGCTGAAGTTCAACGGGACGGATATAAACGCAGATCAGGATTACGACGACGAATTCAACCTGACCGTCGGGGCGCTCACCGACGCGCACGTCGATTTCCACTTCGGCGACGAACGGCTGATCGCGCGTCACGGCGAGATCAGAAACGGCGCGTTTGCGGTGGGGGAGCGGGAATACGGAACCGTTATTCTTCCGTCGCTCCGAGGTCTTGACAAAAGAACGTACGAGCTGCTTTGCGAATTCAAAGAACGCGGCGGAAGGACCGTCGTTATAGGGCAGGCCCCGCAGTATATAGACGGCGTTCCCGCCGGGGACGAACTCGCGTCGCTTCTCGAAGGAGCCCTCAGGTACGAAAGAGACGGCATCGGAGAGGCGGCGTCCGAGCTCGGGATCAAGTGCGCCGCGATCGGCCCGGAAAACGGAGACGGAATATTCGTTCACGTCACCTCGAGGCGGTACGAAGAAGACGGTGTGACGCTCTTCTTCCTTCTGAACACGACGAAGGAAAAGCGAGCCGTCACGTTTGAGACGGACGGCGCCGAGGCGGTCGAAATAATGCCAGACAAGGCGACGGCGAGAAAGATCGTCTCTTCAGAACTCGAATTCGCGCCGATGGAGATGAAGATCGTCGCCGTCACGGACAGGGCGGGAGTGATCGCCGCTGAGGACGCTCCGACGGAAAAATACGAAATAATCAAACTTCCCGGAACATGGCGGATCGGCGAGGGAACGGATAAAAACTCGTATATGATCGAGTCCTGCCGTATCAGGACGAAAGACGGGGCAGTAACGGAACCGGATCACGCGTATCTGACGGGGCGGAAGTTTTTCGCACGCGAGGATCGGGACGGAGCGTCCGTCGAGTATTCGTTCACGCTTGCGGACGGACTCTGCCTCGACGCCGCGGACTCGATAAAGATCGTGACGGAGTTCTCTGCGCGCGTTACGGTCGCGCTGAACGGTAAGATACTCGAACCGATACCCGGAGAATGGTGGCTCGACCGCTCGTTCACCGTGTATAAAGCCGGGGAGGCGCTCAGGGATGGCGAAAACGTCGTCTCTGTCACCGGGCTGTCGTCGCCCGACGAAGACGAGATTGGATATCTGTACCTGACGGGCGATTTCGGCGTCTATTCTTCGAGTCCGTTTTTTGACGCGGAAAACCGCGCGACTGTGACCGACGGTCCGTTCGTGATCGGAAAGGCGCCGACGACCGCGGACGGGAGCAATATCGTCCCCTGCGGACTTGCATTTTTCAGAGGAAAACTCGTCCTCGAGGGTGAATTCACCGTCGACGGGACGGCGGGAGCGTACCGCGTCTGTTTCGACAATCCGCGAGCGGCACTGATAAAAGTATACGCGAACGGGTCGTACGCCGGGATCGCCGCGTGGGGCGACTCCTCCGTCGACGTGACCGACTTCGTTCGCCCGGGCGAGAACAGGATCGCGCTCGAGGTCGTCGTCGGGAACAGGAATCTGCTCGGTCCGCATCATGCGAAACATGCGGAGCCGATGAGCGTGGGGCCGGGTGATTTTTACCCGTTCGATCCGTCGGAGGTGAAAAAAAGTTTTGCGTTCGTCAAGTCGGGTATTTAACTGAAAACGCTTGATTATTAACCGAAAAAAGTATATTATATATCAGTATCGTGAAAGGCGGTGATATCGATGGATAATAAAAAAAGCGGAACGGTAAGGAAGATCTTTTCCGTCGCCGCCGTTTTATGGATCGCCGTCATTATAGAGGCGCTGTTCGTTCTCGGCACGGTCCAGGTCGGAATAACGAAATCCGACGTTCCGCTCGTCGTCGCGATCCACGCCGCCGCGATTCTCGCATCCGTTATGGCGTTTTTGCGCGTTTTCAGAAAATACAGGCCGCCGCTTGCAGTCAGGTGGGTCCTGACCGCGGCCCTTCCCTTCGCGGCGTTCGTCGTTCTTGAATTCCTCACGCACAATCCGTTTGAGATCAAGTGGAAGATAATCGTCCTCAACCTTATCGTCTTTTATCTTGCGGCGGCGTTTTTCGCCGTGC
>JAFWPR010000009.1 GCA_017545225.1 Clostridia bacterium | reverse complement strand
TGTCACATCCAACGGAATGGCAGAACAAGCGACAAACCGGCGCGCAGCGCCGGGTTTACCTTCGCCGATGTTACCTCCATTCTGCAAAAAGGAGACGAATTCAGTCATAAGGCGATTATCCTGAAACCCCTCCGCATAATAGATTACCGCTCGGGTGCCGCCCGATTTGATCTCTCTCTTTTTGAGGTCGTAAGATTCGCTTATTCTCAACGCAGCGTCCGCGGACCGGACGTCGTCTTCAAAGTTTCCCGAAAGACTGTTACTCACAAAAAAACTCCCGACTGTGATACCGGAAATAGTATTCAGCCGGGAGACTGGAAATATTCTTTTAATCAATTATGTTGGTCCGTTGACTTTCTTTTGGGTTTATCGCCTTTTTCAAGTGTGAAAGTGAACTTACACCATTCGCCCTGTTTGCTTTCAGCGAAAATTTTCTCTCCGTGAGCCTCACAGATCGTTTGTGCAATATACAGACCGAGTCCGGAGCCGGACTTATCAAGTCCGCGGCTCTTATCAGTCTTATAAAACCTTTCGAAAACGTGGGGAAGATCCTCTTCCGATATACCTTCTCCGTAATTGAAAACGCTTACGTAAGTCTTGTTATCTTCTTCTCTGACCGAAATAGTGAATTCCGTCCCGTTCCTTGAAAATTTGACCGCATTGTCGACGAGATTATAAATAATTTGATGTACTGCGTCTTTATCAGCGGAAACGTACATATTATCCGCATCGCAATCAAGCGAAACGGATAGATTTTTATCGTTGATACGCTGCTCAGAAGAAATAATGATCTCTCTGCAAGTCTCGCAAACGTCGAATGACTGCTTTACGAATTTCCGTTCACCCGCCTGAATCTGCGTAATACTTAACAGGGACGAAACAAGACGAGAAAGCCGCCTGGTTTCCGAAGCTACAACACCAAGATAGTAATCCCTCTGATCCTCCGGTATCGCGCCGTCAAGCATCCCGTCAATAAAACCGGATATAGTCGTCATAGGCGTTCTCAGATCGTGAGAAACGTTTGCAAGGAACAGCCTACGCATTTCTTCATGAGACGAAAGGGAAGAAGCCATATTGTTGAATGCAGTCCCGAGTTCTGCTATCTCATCGTTGCCCTTGACGGTAACCCTGGCGTCAAATCTTCCCGATGCGTACTCTTTTGCCGCACGGCTCATTTCACGAATAGGCGAAACGAGTCGTTCAGTAATAAAATAGACGACGATAAGAAGCGCGAGCATTATCCACAAGGTCGACATAATAATCGTTTTAAGTAATGTGTGAAGGAGGTTATTCAACCCGGTATTGCTCGTACAGGCAACGATATATCCGACAGTCTCGCTTCCCAAAGGCGTTATCTTACTCGAACAGTAAATATACTTTGTTTTCAGCCTTCCGTTAAGGTCGGATATCAATTTATTATTATCTTCGTCCTGCGCTACACGGAATAACTCGGGATCCATAGTAGATGCAACGCCTTTACTGTCCACGGTAAAAGGCTCATCGTCTTTGGAATGACCTCCGGAAAGAAGAGTTTTACCGTTTTTATCAGCAATAATAATACTGAAAGAATATGTATTGACATTAATGGTGTCGATAAAATTGTCGAGTTCTTCTTTATGTTCCGCTACGTAATTCTCAAAAGACACGGCTTTCGACTTTTCCGCAACTCCAATTTTAACGTGTTCGGCAAAAAGGGTTGTAACGTTTGTGAGGACGTTAATCTTTACGTTCGTACTGTAACCGTTCACAAGAGAAGTAATGACGGACGACATTATCAAAAAAGAACCGAGGTTTATCAGAATAAACGCAGTAATGTATTTCAAAAAAACACTCTTGAACAAATCTTATCTCCCGATAAATCGGGACCGGAGCGAAAGGCACGCGCCGGTCCTCAAAAATCAATTAAAACAGGTCGCTTACTGGATCAGTTCGAACTTATATCCGACTCCCCAAACGGTCTTCAAAGACCATTTGTCCGAAACACCCTCGAGTTTTTCGCGAAGTCTCTTGACGTGAACGTCAACCGTTCTTGAATCACCGAGATAATCAAATCCCCAGACTTTGTCAAGAAGCTGGTCTCTCGTGAAGACTCTGTTGAAATTCGAAGCAAGAAAATAAAGAAGCTCGAGTTCTTTCGGAGGAATATCGACAGGCTTTCCGTTGAGTTTCAGTTCGTATTTCTGAAGTGATATCTCAATGTTTTCAAACTTGATCACTTCGTCCTCATCGCGGTTATCCTGAGCGGTGTAGCGGCGAAGAACCGCCTTGATACGTGCGGAAAGTTCCTTCATATCAAACGGCTTGACGACAAAGTCGTCGGCGCCGAGTTCAAGCCCGAGAACTTTGTCGAAGACCTCACCTTTAGCAGTTATCATGATAACCGGCTTGGAAGATACCTCTCGTATCTCGCGGCAAACCTGCCAGCCGTCTTTTTTAGGAAGCATGATGTCGAGAAGAACCAGATCGGGCTCGTACATTTTGAAAAAGCTCACGCCTTCCGCTCCGTCAGAAGCAGTTTTGACTTCATACCCTTCGTTTTCAAAATATAATCTCAGAAGGTCACAAATGTTAGGATCATCGTCTACTACAAGAATTTTCGTGCTCATTACCGTCACCCTCCTGTTTACGGAAATAAAACGATTTGATACAGTCCGGTTTGCAAAAAAACATCGGAAACCGTCGAAAACAGGGAAAAACATGTATCAGTTGAATTATAGCATATTAAACCGATAAAAGCAACGAAAATATATTTATATAAGTAAAAATGATAATAAAAAACTCTTGCAAATCAAAAAAGAATGTGTTATAATACCTCTCGCATGATTATCCGAGGAATGAGGTGAATACTGATGAAGACTGGAATCCATCCCAAGTATGAGGAAGTTACGATACGCTGCGCCTGCGGCGAAACTGTAAAGACCCGTTCTACAAAACTTGAAGGCGGTAACGAGATCAAGGTCGATATTTGTTCCAAATGTCATCCTTTCTTTACCGGAAAACAGAAGTTTGTCGATTCCGGCGGGCGCGTTGACAAGTTCAAGAAGCGCCTCGAGAGAAGCGGTAAATAAACTGTCGGGTCTTCCGTTAATTATCCGTTGGGATACTGTCGGACGGGACTTGTGGGCGTAGTTCAGCCCATGTTCCTGTCCGACTTTTATTTTCACGGGAGGTCAATATGGAAGAAAAAATAGAGATAAAACAAGAGAACGGCGAAACAAGACGTGCCGTCCTGTGCGGTGTTTTTCCGCAGGGTTCGGAATCGTACGCTTCGTCTTCTCTCGACGAACTTGAAGCACTCCTTTCGACAGCAGGAGGCGAAGCATCCTTCAGGGTGACGCAGGCGCGCGAACTTCCTGATAAAAAAACGGTATTCGGAAAAGGAAAGATCGAAGAACTGAAAGAACTGTGCGAAAATGAAAAGATCGATTTCGTGATATTTGACACAGAGCTGTCTCCTTCTCAGATCCGCGACATCGAAGAAGCACTCGGCGGTGAAATTGACGTTATCGACAGAAGTATGCTCATTCTGGATATCTTCGCTCTTCACGCCAAAACCGCTGAAGGCAGACTTCAGGTCGAGCTCGCACAACTTAAATATACGGCTCCGCGACTTCGCGGGAAAGGAAAGACGATGTCGCGTCTCGGCGGTTCGGCCGCAGGGTCAATAGGTTCAAGAGGTCCCGGCGAAACGAAGTTGGAGTTAGACAAAAGAAGAATAAGAGAAAAAACGGCAAATCTCGAAGATAAGATCGCAAAGTTATCGGCGAGACGAGAAGTAACTCGAAATGCCCGCGACAGGGCAGGTTTGAAAAAAGTAGGGATCGTAGGATACACAAATGCGGGTAAATCAACGCTTCTAAATTATCTGACGTCCGCAGGCATCCTCGCGGAAGACAAACTTTTCGCTACTCTTGATACGACAACCAGAAAGTATACTCTTCCGGAAGGGACAGATATCCTTCTAACAGATACGGTCGGATTTATCAATAAACTCCCACATCACCTTGTAGACGCTTTTCGGTCAACGCTTGACGAGGCGGCGTATTCCGACGTTCTTCTCATCGTCTCGGACGTATCTGATCCGGAATGTGAAATGAAACTTGACGTAACGATCGACACGCTTCGTGAGCTGGGTGCCGGAGAAAAACCCAAATTATTTGTTTTCAACAAGTCCGACAAAGCGGATCATGATACTCTCGATGCTCTCAAGAGATACGGAAACGGCGATTATCAATGCGTATTCGTCTCCGCATTGACGGGTGAGGGGATAGATGAGATGATCGAAAAGCTCGGAAATCTCGTCAATGCAGGAAAAAGACGCATTACTTGCAAGCTCTCTCCGTCTGACGGCGCTATAATGAATTTGATTTACAGGGAAGCAGACTCTGTCACAACTGATTACAGGGCAGAAGAAATCATCTGTACAGCCGTTGTCGACGCTAAACTGTACGGAAAACTTTCACCGTTTATAATAGAGGAATAAGAGGTTTTTAAGTGAAAATCGAAAAGAATGATAACCAAAGAAAAATCACAATTCATACTCCTGTCGAGATCGAAACCGTTGAGAAAAAGTCGAGGTTTATCGCCAATCTGGCGCCTGCAAAAGATGAAAACGAAGCGAAAGAACATATCGAAAAGATCAAAAAACGATTTTCAGACGCCACACACAACGTTTACGCATATTATATCGATCACGGGACATACGCCAGATATTCAGATGACGGTGAACCGCAGGGAACAGCAGGCATGCCGACTCTTAACGCCCTTAAAATGTCCGGTCTGACCGATATCTGCGTTGTCGTTACAAGGTATTTCGGAGGCATTCTTCTTGGGGCAGGAGGACTTGTAAGGGCTTATTCCGGCGCTGCAAGAGCAGCGATAGAATCGTGTCAGCGTGTGATATACAATCCGTTTGCTATAGTATCTACTACAATCGGTTATTCGGAGTATAAAAAACTCGAAAATAAACTCGATATGCTTGGCGGCACGATAGAAGAACGGGACTTCGGTCAGAATGTTTCGCTGCGCATTTCAGTTCCTGAGGATTCAGTCGAGAGGTTGTGCGTTGAGATCCGCGACCTCACTTCCGGCGCATCCTTTGTTGATATCGTTGCAAAAGAAGAACGCCCCTCACCGCTTAACTGACAGTAAACGGAACGATCGACACTCAAAAAAAGAAATCGACATTTTTCTGCGTATATTATATTTGATGTTGGTGCAGGAGTTATATATGAATAATACAACTTGTCTCCGAGAGGTATTCTATAAAAGAGAAAAAGAATCCCTCTCGGAGTTTGCTTTTTTGACTGAGAAATCCAAGGGCAGGGACCGTTATCTTGAGCCTTGTAACATCAGAACCGAATTTCAGCGGGACAGAGACCGTATCGTTCACTGCAAATCCTTCCGCCGGCTGATGCACAAGACTCAGGTCTTTTTATTTCCCGTTGATGAGCATTACAGAACTCGTCTCTCACATACGCTTGAGGTCACTCAAATTGCACGCATAATTGCAAGAGCACTTCTTTTGAACGAAGATCTGTGCGAAGCTGCAGCTCTCGGACACGACCTCGGACACACCCCGTTCGGTCATGCCGGAGAGATCGCACTTCGGGAATGCTTTTCGCCCGATTTTGCTCATTACAAACAGAGTCTCCGTGTTGTTGAAAAACTCGAAAAAAAAGGAGAGGGTCTAAATCTGACATACGAGGTCAGGGATGGGATCGTTAATCACACCGGCGATTCTAAAGCGTCAACACTTGAGGGTGTGATCGTCAAATTTGCCGACCGTATAGCCTACGTCAATCATGACATTGACGACGCCATAAGAGCCGGAATAATCTCTGATGATGATATACCTTCGCATTTGAAGAATGCTCTCGGCAACACTCAAAGCCAAAGAATCAATACGATGGTCCAGTCAGTCGTTGAGGCCAGTACGGGTAAAAATACAATCTCAATGACGCCGGATATAGAAAAAGCGTCCGAAGAACTGCGGAATTTTCTCTTTGAATACGTTTATTTCAATCCCAAAGCAAAAGGCGAAGAAGTAAAAGCGAAAGAGTTGCTGATACGCCTTTTCGAGTTTTTCGTCAAGCATCCTGAGAAGATGCCCGATCTTTACCGCAGTATGATAGAAGGAGAAGGGGTAGAGCGTTGTGTTGCCGATTTCATCTCGGGGATGACCGACCGTTATGCTATCGAATTATTCAAGGATATTTGGGTTCCCGGCGTTTGGAAGACTCCGTCCGAGATATGAACTCTGCAGGGTGGTGAAGATTTGATTCCCGCAAACGTAATAGAAGATATTCGGGCGAGAAACGACATTGAGGACGTTATCTCGTCATACGTAACGCTTAAAAGAGCGGGGAAGAACCTAAAGGGACTTTGTCCGTTCCACAGCGAAAAAACTCCTTCTTTCGTAATATACGGCGATACGCAGAGCTTTTACTGTTTCGGATGCGGAACAGGCGGCGATGTGATTAGTTTCATAATGAGGCAGGAAAACCTCGATTACGTTTCTGCCGTAGAATTTCTTGCAAAAAGAGTAGGTATAACTCTTCCCGATTTTGACAGTAAAGCGGAAAAAACAGGGACAAGCAGGTCACGCGTTCTTCAAATGAACATTGAAGCTGCAAAGTTTTACCGTGACATGTTGTTTGACGATAAGATAGGCGCACCGGCAAGATCATATCTTATAAACAAACGTGGCCTCAAATCTTCCGTGGTTAAAAGTTTCGGCCTGGGTTATTCTCCCGCGGGTTTTCGTTCTCTCAGAGATCACCTGAAAATCCTCGGATTTACTTACGAGGAAATGGCTGACGCATATCTGTGCGGAAAAAACGACAAAGGCTATTACGATTATTTCCGCGACAGGATCATGTTCCCTATAATAGATGTTGCCGGAAACGTCGTGGGGTTCGGCGGTCGCGCCTTAAGCGACGAGGTCAAGCCAAAATATCTGAACAGTTCGGACACACCTGCTTTCAAAAAAAGCAAAAACCTTTTTGCTTTGAACTACGCAAAAAACAACGCGTCTGAAATGATGATCATATGCGAGGGTTACATGGATGCGATCGCTATGCACGCCGCAGGCGTAACGTGCGCGGTCGCGACTTTGGGGACCGCGATAACGCCCGATCATGCCAGAATCATCAAAAAATATACAGATCGCGTCATTCTGTCTTATGACAGCGATGAACCCGGGCAGATCGCGGCAGAACGAGCCGTCAGAATTCTTTCGGAAGTCGGTATCGACACCAGGATCCTCGTTATTGAAGGAGCAAAAGATCCGGATGAATTCATTAAGAGATACGGTGTTGAGAGATTCAGACAGCTTCTTGAGGGAAGCAGATCTAAATTTGATTTCTTTTTGAGTAAAGTAAAGAAGAAACACGATCTGTCTGTTCCTGAGGAAAGAATTAAAGCTTCTTCGGAGATATGCACTTATATCGCTTCCGTTTATTCTAGAGTTGAGAGGGACGTTTACACCGTAAAGGCTGCCGAATTCCTCGGCGTCGATAAGAAGAGCGTTGCAGCCGACGTTGAAAACACAATACGAAGATCCCGAAAAAATGAAAAAAAGAAATCTTCAGGCGAACTCATCCGCTCAACCGCTGGGCTTTCAGACAGAGTTAATCCCGACTTCGCAAAAGACCCGGTTGAAGCAAGACTCGAAGAAGAAATTCTCGGAATGATTCTGACGTTTCCCGATCTTCTCTCGCGCAAGACTGACGGGATGGAACTCACAGCCGACGAATTCAAAACGGAGCTCGGAAGAAAACTCTTTACGTTCATTAAGGAGAACTCGGAAGATTCTTCTTTCAATATCGGTCTTTTGTCTTCAGAGTTCTCTCCCGACGAGGTCTCACGAGCCGTAAAAATGCAGATCAGGCGGCGCGAAGTTACCAACAACGAATCGACGTACGACGATTACGTCAGGGCTGTCAGACTGCAGAACGGCAAGCAGGACGGAGAGATCTCCCTCGAAGATCTGATTGATAATAAGAGAAAAACAAAAAATATGAATATATATGGAGAATGAAATGATCAAAGACGAAAAAAAAGACATCGAATCCGCAATTGAAGAAGAAAACGACGAAAAATTCGAAGACATTGAAATCTCACATTCCGGAGGAAGAAGATCGTCTTCGGACGGTGACAAAGACTTCGCTTCTGCCGAAAACGAACCGTTCGACGATTCGGATTATCTTGATCCCGACGATTTCAACGATATTGAAAACGATGAAGATGAATACGAAGACACAGAATCTGTCGAAAGTATCCTAAATCAAGAAGGGCTTGCCGTTGACGATCCCGTCAGAATGTACCTCAAAGACATCGGTAAAGTCCCGCTATTATCTGCGGAAAAAGAAACTCAGCTCGCCGAAAGGATGATGGCGGGGGACCAGCAGGCCAAAAACGAACTTGTTGAGGCAAACCTACGTCTCGTTGTAAGTATTGCGAAAAGATACGTAGGCAAAGGTATGTTCTTCCTTGATTTGATTCAGGAAGGAAACCTTGGCCTTATGAAAGCGGTCGAGAAATTCGATTATACCAAAGGATATAAATTTTCCACTTACGCAACATGGTGGATCCGACAGGCTATCACGCGTGCCATTGCCGATCAGGCAAGAACGATCAGAATACCGGTACATATGGTCGAAACAATACACAAAGTGTCCAGAACGTCCCGTCAGCTTCTTCAGGAACTCGGGCATGATCCGACCCCGGCAGAAATAGGTGAGCGTCTCGGAATGAATACTGAAAAAGTCCGCGAAATCATGAAAATTGCAAGGGATCCCGTTTCGCTCGAAACGCCGATCGGTGAAGAAGACGACAGCCATCTCGGCGACTTTATTCCGGATAATGATTCTCCCGCCCCCGCTGATGCCGCCTCCTATCAAATGCTGAAAGAACAGTTGAATGAAGTTTTGAGAACGCTTACTCCCAGAGAAGAACTGGTCCTCAAACTCCGTTTCGGTCTTGACGACGGCAGAGCAAGAACACTTGAGGAAGTCGGGCACGAGTTCAACATAACCAGAGAAAGAATAAGACAGATTGAAGCCAAGGCACTCCGTAAACTTCGCCATCCAAGCAGAAGCAAAAGACTCAAGGATTATCTAAACTGAGTTTTAATCATATAGTCCTGAAAGCCATTTATACTTGACAAAAATAACCGTCTAAACTATAATAATGTTTGGCGCAAAAAGAAGAAACGCCGCGCCACAGATAATGGAGGGATCCTGATGAGTAAGAAACTGATTGCCTTGATTCTCGGAGTATTTATGCTCGTTTCCGTTCTTCTGACAGGTTGTAGAGGCTCTTCAAGCCAGGAAACCGGAACCGGAACCGGAGAAGAAAATCCGACCGAAGAAACCGGTGAAAGAAAGGTAATGACGCTCAGTCTTTGGCTTCCTACCGATCCTTCGACGACTCAGGCAGCCGTCAAGCAGGTCGAGAAGGCACTGAATGAGATCACTGAACTTAAATTTTCAACGCATCTTGAGATTCACGCTATTTCTGACGCCGAATATCAGGAAGCGATCGACTCCAAGATCGACAGTATAGCAGACGTTGAGCAGCGTATCAAACGCGAGTCCGAATCCCTTAAACAAAAAGAAATAGAACTTGCGGAACAGGGAATCAAAATGGACGAATACGTTGAGCCCGAAACCGATGCGGAGACGGATGAAGAAACCATCGAGACCATGATCGACGAAGACGGCGAAGCCATTTCCGTTTATCCGGAAGTAAAGGAAGATCAGCTCGATATATTCCTCATCCGCGGCTACGACAACTATAAGCACTACGCAGAAAACGATTTGGCGGAAATGCTTGACAGTGAGCTCACAGGGAACAGCAGACTTCTCCGCACGTATATTTACCCGAGTTTCCTCGAATGTGTCAATCAGGGCGGCATCTATGCGATCCCCAACAACCACGTGATCGGTGAGTATCAGTTCCTTCTCATAAATAAGGAACTTGCCGAGAAATACGATTACGATGAAACAGAGTTCGACTCTCTCGAGTTCCCAGAATCAGGATCCGGCAAGTTTAAGATCGGTTCTTTTGCAAGTTGCCTGGACTTCATCATGGATATAGGCGATATGCACCTTGACGGAGTAACTCCTCTTCTCGGTGAAGTCGAGATCGGAAACATGGTCTACTTCTCATCTGACGGAAATTGGTCGCTCCTCGGAGACAGGATCCAGCCTGATTATTATTACAAGTATCCCATAGACACAAATGAACTTGTTACCACGCTTGACCTTCCAGTCGTTATTGAAGTGACCCGTACCATGAAACAACTTGAATCTCTGGGCTACGTAGGCAACGGCACGGTCAATGAAGGCGAGAAATTCGCCGTTGGGGTCGTAAAAGGGGACTACACGCTCATAGACAAATACAAAGACGACTACTACATTAAGATCCACGCAGTCCCTTATGCCGACGAAGACGATATCTTCGCCTCAATGTTTGCAGTCAGTCCCTATACAAAGAGTGTTTCCAGATCAATGGAGATAATTACGTATCTCAATACCAACGAGACCTTCAGAACGATCCTTCAGTACGGAGTTCAGGGAGTCCACTGGGATTATGATCCGAACGATCCTGACGTGATCGTAAAACGCTCCGACGATTACAAAATGAACATCGTTGATACAGGCAATATTTTCATGACCTATCCTGACTACGGAGTTCCGATGAGTTACTGGGACGCTGCCAAACAGCAAAACCTCGACTCTGCGACCAGTCCGTACATCGGATTTGAATATCTGAACGACAAGAACGCCGAAGAGTACGCGAAACTTGCAACTCTGTCTGCAAAAGTCAAAGCAGAGCTCGATGCTGCGACGTTTGAAAACTACAATAAAGTTGCCAACAGTTGGAAAATGAGTCTGGTCAGCAATTCAGTTATTATAAATATGCTGAAAGAAAAAGAATCCGAAATGGAAGATCCTTTCGTATCCATGCTTTCGACCTATCTAAAGAGTAAATAATCGTTCAAACAAAAAGACGCCGGCAAAACGCCGGCGTCTTTTTGTTATTCAGTTCACGATCTTTCTCATCTCAAGATAGTACCTTTTGCTTTCGGCGTCGCCCATTGAAAACGTTTTTCTGGGATACGGTCCGTTCTTTGTCACGTATTTGAACAGATCTTCTTTCCTGATACCGTCAAACATAAAGCCGACCGCACCGTCTTGCGAAGCCAGTTTGAACAGTTCTTTTTTTCCGTGTATATAGTCGCAGGCCGCATCGGGATTATCTTTCAAATAAGCGTCGATAAAATCCTGAACTGATCCGACGGTAAGAGGAGAAGACGGAGATGTAAAGTTCATGTCGGATCTCACGTCCTTGGTCAAAACCGTAATTTGCTGTTTTCCGGTTCCGGAAGTTTCCTCGTCAAGCCTTTTCAAAAGATCGTAAGCGTCACAGTTAGTGACGATTCTGTAGATCGGTTCAAATACGATTGATTCGCTTCCGATATTCACAATCTCGCAAAGCGCATATCTGGCGGGATGTTCGAGTACTTTATCGCCCATTTGATCCTTCAGTTCCGTATAACGCGCTTTTGCAGCTGCTAACGAATGATTCCCGTCACCGATCGCATAAAGGACTCCGTTTCCGGACATTTCATATCTTGCTATGTCTCCTGACAGTTCAACCGCGTCGTCCCCGATAAGCTTATAACCTTTTATATGGCCCCCGCCCATCATTAAATCAAAGTCATAAACAGGAGCAGCGCCCCTTGTTATTTCTTTCGCGCTATCGATAACGCCGCATTCGGAGGGAACGAAAACCATGATATGAGGCAGTTCGAAAACCGCAGTTCGTCTGATGGAAACCCTTGCAGGTATTCTCGATGTAACAGTTTCCTCAGTCGCTCTGATTTTGGTTTGAGAATCAGACGAATAATCATACTCCTCAAGGTCGATCGCTCCGACGACTCCCTCTCTGACGGATCCGTCGGGTAGCGTTCTGACAACGTATACGAACCCCTCAAAAGTGTCGAACTCCGAAAGACAAACAGAATTCATTTTTTCCCTGATCAGCATTGCCCGTCTGTTTTCTTCATCTGTTCCGAGATACGCTTCCGGAAGAATATAATCAAGTGCGGACGGTTCGCCGTCAATTATTTTTTCAACCTTTTCCCAATACTTCTTATCTGAAGTAAACTGGTCGCATGCAATGACAGACCACTTAGACAAATCAAGTTTTTCGGGAATCATGATCTCTGTACTTCTGAATATATTTTCAGTTTTCATACGGTAATAAACCTCCCGCAACGGATATTTAAAAGTATATCTTAGGATGGCTGTTTTGTCAACTGCCGTTATAAAGAGTCGACCTCACAGCCCACGATTTGTATAAAAACAATATTGACTTATCATAACAGTTACAATATAATTTTAACTGAATAAAATATAACCGGGATACAACGACACGAAAGAAGAATTACCTATGGCAGAAAAAAACAAAGTGCCTCTGTTCGAATCTGAAATCATAGTTGCAAAATTCGGAGGAAGCTCTCTCTCAAACGGAGATCATTTTCAAAAAGTAAAAGAGATTGTCACTTCAGACGAAAGGATCAGTTTCGTCATTCCGTCCGCGCCCGGTAAACGTTTCGACAACGACGAAAAAGTAACTGACCTGCTTTATGAGTGCTACGCAGCTTCATCAGCCGGAGAGTCGATCGACGATTTATTTGATTCGGTAACTTCACGTTACGATTCGATCATTGCCGATCTCGGTATTGATCTTGATCTGACGGAAGAATACACTCATATCAGATGGGCCATTATGCATCACGCCGGACGCGATTACGCCGCATCGCGTGGTGAATATCTTAACGGTATAATCCTTGCCGCTTTCCTCGACTTTGACTTCGTAGACCCGGCTCCCTATATAAAGTTTGCCGACGACGGGTTATTCGAATCTGAAATAACAGACTCGCTTCTTTATACCGAATTGAAAAAGCACCGCCACGCGGTTATCCCCGGATTCTACGGCTCAATGCCCAACGGCACTATTAAGACGTTCTCCCGCGGCGGCTCTGACATTACAGGGTCTATTGTAGCACGCGCGGTAATGGCATCCGTATATCAGAACTGGACCGATGTCGACGGTTTTCTTATGGCGGATCCCAGGATTATCGACGAACCGAGAACCATCTCAACGATAACATATAAGGAACTGCGTGAGCTTTCATATATGGGTGCGGGAGTCCTTCATGAAGAATCGATCTTCCCGGTCAGGAACGCAGGCATACCGATCGTTATCAAGAATACCAATCATCCGGAGGCTGAAGGGACCGTAATCGTTTCCGATATCAACGCTCCGGAAGCGTCTTCGGTCATAACGGGTATTGCAGGGAAGAAGGGCTTTTCCGTTATTTCCATCGAAAAGGCGATGATGAATACCGAAACAGGTTTTGGCAGACGCGTTCTTGAAGCGATCGAAAAAGAAGAAGTCAATTTTGAACATCTTCCTTCTGGAATAGATACGATGAGCGTGATACTCAGCACGGAAGAGATCGCCGACAAACGCGACAGGATCCTCGACCGTATCTGCTCTACCGTAGAACCGGACTCCATAACGATCGAAGACGGACTTGCTCTGATCGCAGTTGTCGGACGGGGAATGGTCAAAGCAAAGGGAACCGCTTCTCGCGTCTTCAAAGCGACTGCTGAAGCCGATATCAACATCAAAATGATCGATCAGGGTTCGTCTGAGCTGAATATCATCATCGGAGTAGAAGAATCGGATTTTGTATCGGCTATGAACGCTATCTATAAAGAATTTGAAAAATAAAACGGGGCGGCTGAACGCCGCCCCGAAAAACATTTCTCAACAAAGATGAACGGGAAGTTTTTTCCCGCCGAGAATATGGAAGTGAAGATGTTTCACTGATTGCCCGCCGTCTTCACCCACGTTAGTTATTACACGGTATCCGTTCGACAATCCTTCTTTTGCGGCGATCTTGGGGATTGCCTCGAAAATCGCGGAAACGAGGCTTGAATTATCCCCATTTATCATATCGCACGACGAAACGTGCGTTTTAGGGACCACGAGAATATGAACCGGGGCTTCGGGGTTGATGTCTCTGAATGCCAAAACGAGATCGTCCTCGTATACTTTCTCAGACGGGATCTGTCCGTCGATTATTCCGCAAAAAATACAATCCATTTCATTGTCCGTCCTTTCCGAATTATATTTCAAGTATATCATATAAGCTCAAAACAATCAACCCGAACAATCGGAGGATAAACCCGGATGTACAAAATTATCGATATCCATACGCATATATACCCTGAAAGGATCAGTGACAAAGCCACAAGAGCTCTCTCTGATTTTTACCGCTTCATCGTGAACAGCAAGGGGACTATCGAAGATCTGGAAGATCAGTGCTCAATAAACGGAGTCACGGGGTTTCTTCTTTTGTCCGTAGCCACAAACGCGCATCAGGTCAGAAGCGTAAACGATTACGCCGCCGAGTGCGTTTCCCGTTCACGTTCGAGAGGATATGAGGCTTACGGTTTTGCCTCTATGCATCAGGAATTCGAACAGATGGAAAGAGAAGTCGAAAGAATTCTTTCCCTTGGACTTAAAGGGGTAAAACTTCATCCCGATATTCAAGGGGTTGACGTCACCGACAAAAGGCTGTATCCTCTATACGAGGCATGTTCATATTTCGGAGTCCCGGTATATTTTCACAGCGGAGATTACAGGCCGGAATACCGTTTCTCGGAACCGAAAAAAATAGCAAAAGTATTAACGGATTTCCCGGCGCTGCGCGTTTCCGCAGCTCATCTCGGAGGATATAAAGCGTGGGACGAAGCGGTGGAGTACCTCTCCGGGAACGAAAGGGTCTGGTTCGACACGTCATCCTCACTATGGTCAATGACCACTGAAAAAGCGGACGGGATCATATCAAAGATCGGGAAAGAACGCCTGATGTTCGGCTCCGATTATCCCGGAGAGACAATCGAAGATGAGCTCAAACGCTTTTTCGCCCTTTCTATGACCGAAAGGGAAAGAGAAAAGGTTTTTTACGAAAACGCCCGGGTTTTTCTCGGCGTCGAATAAGTTATGACGGAAACTCAAATTGAAAATTATTCATTATGGGACCGTCTGGGTAAAGAACGTCCCATTGTAATATACGGTACCGGAAACGGAGCGGATAAAATAATTGACGTCCTCGAACGAAAGGGCATAAAGCCGAACGCGATTTTCGCATCCGACGGATTCGTACGGAACCGGGCTTTTCGAGGCATAAAGGTATCTTCATACTCCGAAACCGTTGCAAAATTCGGAGACGATATTACGGTTGTACAGGCATTCGGAAGCGACCGTCCGGACGTTTTGAATTTTATTTCTGAACTCAACAAAAAACATGATCTGGTAATCCCGGAAGTACCCCTTTACGGCGGCGACCTGTTTGAAGAAAGCTATTATCTCAAAAACAGGGACAGAATACTTAAAACCGCCGATCTCTTTGAGGACGAATACTCAAAACAACTATTTATAGACGCCGTAAACTTCCGACTGACCGGGAAACTCCGTTATCTCAACCGTTGCGAACCGTTCGACGTATCGGTAAAAAATCTTTTGGGCGGTAATAAAGTAAATGTTATCGTCGACGGCGGCGCATTCAAAGGAGACACCGCAAAAACATTTTTGAACGTATTCCCGGAGGCGAAAACTATTTACGCGGTCGAACCCGACCCGAGATCTTTTTCAAAACTGTCCGCTTCAACAAAAGACTCCAGGGTCCTTCCGGTTAACGCCGCGCTGTCTTCATCAAAAGGGGTCGCATTGTTTTCCTCCTCATCTTCTCGAGGCGCAGGCATATCGGGCAGATCGAAAAGATCCGAAACGGTCCCTGTCGAAACGACAACAGTTAACGAACTGCTTTCCGGGAAGAGATGCGACCTGTTAAAGCTCGACGTTGAAGGCGATGAAAGGGAAGCGTTGAACGGAGCGAAGGAATCGA
>JAFWPR010000082.1 GCA_017545225.1 Clostridia bacterium | reverse complement strand
TTAAAAAGCGGGAGCGTGATCTCGCACGGAAAAGAGAGTACGATCCACTGCCTGACGATAATCGGTCAGATCGAGGGTCATTATCTGCTCGGCGAGGGGCAGAAGGCGACGAAATACGAGCATATAATCCCGCTTCTCGTCTCGATCGAGGAAAGCGACGAGATCGACGGGATGCTCGTCGTTCTCAACACGATGGGCGGCGACGTCGAGGCGGGCCTCGCTATCGCGGAGATGATCTCGTCGATGAGAAAACCGACGGTGTCGCTCGTGCTCGGCGGCGGTCATTCGATCGGCGTCCCTCTCGCGGTGTCGGCGAAGAGATCGTTCATCGTGCCGTCCGCTACGATGACGATACACCCGGTAAGGATCAGCGGGACTGTGCTCGGAGTGCCGCAGACTTATTACTATTTCGAGCGGATGCAGGACAGGATAATCAGGTTCATCACAGATCACTCGTCGGTGACGGAAGAGACGTTCCGCGAAATGCTGTCGCGGACCGACCAGATCGCGACGGACGTGGGATCCGTGATCGACGGATACGAGGCCGTCAAATGCGGCCTGATAGACGCGACGGGCGGCGTATCGGACGCGCTGTCAGCGCTCCGGAAAATGATAAAGAAAAGCAAAGAACCGGCGCTGAAGCCGGTCACGAAGAAAAGAAAAACGGGCTGACTAACAGCCCGTTGTTCTTTTAATTGAAGCGGTTGCGAATATCTTCGGCGATATCGGTTTTTTCCCACGCGACGTCGAGGTCTTCCCTGCCCATGTGACCGTACGCAGAAAGCGCGGCGTAGATCGGCCGTTTGAGGTCGAAGCGCGAGATGATCGCACCGGGACGCATATCGACGGTTTTGACGAGATATTCCGCAATATCGGTATCGGAGACTTTCGCAGTCCCCGAGGTGTCGACCATTACGGAGACGGGGTTTGCGACTCCGATCGCGTACGCAAGCTGGACTTCGCATTTTTTCGCGATACCGGAGGCCACGACGTTCTTTGCGAGATACCGAGCCATGTACGCGGCGGAGCGGTCCACCTTGGTCGGGTCCTTTCCGGAGAAGCACCCGCCGCCGTGACGGGCGTAACCGCCGTAAGTGTCGACGATAATCTTCCTGCCGGTAAGACCAGTGTCGCCCATCGGTCCGCCTACGACGAAACGTCCGGTCGGGTTGACGAATATCTTTGTATCTGCGTCGATCATCGCGGGATCGATGATCTCGCCTATGACGTATTTGATGACGTCCGCTCTTATCTGCTCCGCTTCGACGTCAGCGGCGTGCTGAGTCGACATGACGACCGTATCGACGCGGACCGGGCGGTCGCCGTCGTATTCGACGGTTACCTGAGTCTTTCCGTCGGGTCTGAGGTATGGAAGGATTCCTTCCTTACGGACCGCGGCGAGTCTTTTCGCAAGACGGTGAGCGAGCGAGATCGGAAGGGGCATAAGTTCCGGAGTTTCATCACACGCGAATCCGAACATAAGTCCCTGATCTCCCGCGCCCGTTTCGAACGGGTCGCTGCTTTCGCCCGCCTTGGATTCAGCCGATCTGTCGACGCCGAGCGCGATGTCGGGCGACTGCTCGTGGATAGCGTTGAGAACGCCGCAGGTATTGCCGTCGAAACCGAATGAAGCGTCGTTGTAACCTATGTCGCAAACCGCGCGGCGGACGATCTCGGGAATATCGACGTACGCCTTGGTAGAGATCTCGCCCATGACGGTGACGACTCCGGTGGTAACGAAAGTTTCACATGCGACGCGGGAATCCGGGTCCTCGGAGAGAAGCGCGTCGAGGACGGAATCGGAGATCCTGTCGCAGATCTTATCGGGATGTCCTTCAGTTACGGATTCGGAAGTAAAAAGTTTTTTCATGATAGGTACCTCTTTTTACAACGATGATTAAATGATGTGGGCAAATTCTTAATATGTCACCTCATCAGTCAACTCTGCAATCAGAGTTGACAGCTTCCCCTCAAGGGGAAGCCTATTCTGCGTGTGACAAATACTCAAGGATGACCGCAACAGCGCCGTCGATACCCGTTTTGTCTACGTTGATGACGAGATCGTAATTTTCGATCCTTCCCCATTTTCTGCCTGTATAGTAGTTATAGTATCCGGCTCGCCTTTTGTCGATACGAATGACCTCGTCCTTCGCTTTGGACGGAGTGAGGTCTCTTCTTTTCGCAACTCTTTCGACGCGGCGGTCAAAGTCGGAAAAGATATATATCCTTACGACGTCGGAATGATCGGCCAAAACGTAATCGGCGCATCTGCCTACGATCACGGCTGATTGCTCCCCGTCGGCGATCTTTCCGATCAGCGACGACTGTATCGCGAAGATCTTATCGTTGAGCGGAAGATTGATGTGTGAGAGAGCGTCTCCCGCTACGGGGCGGCCGTACGAAAGAGAATACAGAAAACTGTTCGTTGCTTTTTCGTCGACGTCTTCTATGACGTCCGGATCGAATCCGCTCTCTTTTGCGGCAAGTTCGATGAGTTTTCTGTCGTAAAAATCGCAGCCGAGACGGGCGGCGAGTTTTCTCCCGATCTCAGTCCCGTCGCTGCCGTACTGTCTCGCTATCGTCACCGTTACTTTACCCATCCCGACAATTCTCCCTTATAACTTGATCTGTATTAGAATTATGATATCATAGTCGCCGTTGAAATGGGCGGAGAACTCAGCAATTTTACATTTTGTTAACATTTTCGCGCGGCGGGATCCGCACAGCGGCCTAATAGCAGTCCTTCGGCTTGCGCCATAGGATGTTAAAGGTAGTTCCAATCTGTCGGAGAGGAAGAAAGTGAAGGACTTTTTCGAGATAATCCTGGCGGCGTTCGCCGTGTTCGGAATATATTGCGCTCTTCCCGTTTTACAGGGACTTTTCGGGCGTGTACTGCGGTTTTTATCTGTGTGCAAAACGCGTCGAAGCCGGCTTCCGCGCGGTTGACATAAGTCAGGCTTTCAGATATAATTTAATTATTACATTTTCCTCACCTCATTCGTCTTTTCGGGTCTCGACCCGAAAAGACACCTTCCCATCAAAGGGGAAGGTCGGTGCTTTAAATGAGGAATAATCAGGTTGTTCAAAAGGAGGCGGAGAACAAGTGAAAAACAGCGACATTTTTGACTTTTCGTGGGCTCCGCCCGCCGATTCCGCCCCCGGCGGCGAACCGGTGAAATTATCCGGTATCGTCGAGGACGTCATTTTCAAAAACGAAGAAAACGGCTACGCCGTTATAAGGATCGAAGACGACGCCGGACGCCCGGTTACCGTGACCGGGATCATGCCTTATATCGCCGAGGGAGACTCGATCGGCGCGGTCGGCAGATGGATCACGCACAAGAAGTACGGCAGACAGTTCGAGGTCGAATATTACGACCGCGAACTGCCTCGCGAAGAGGGCGATATGCTCCGATATCTCGCATCAGGCGCGATCAAGGGGATCGGTCCGAAGACCGCCGAAAAGATAATATCGAAATTCGGCAAGGACGCGTTCGAGGTCATCGAGGAACATCCGGAGTGGCTTGCGGACATTCCCGGAATAACGGCAAAACGCGCGGGGGAAATATCCGAGACCTTCAAGTCCGTCTCCGGCTCGCGTGAGTTTATGATGTTTTCACGCGACTTCTTTTCACCGACGACGGCTATGAAGATATACAGAGCGTGGGGCGCGGGTGCGATAGAAAGGATAAGGCACGACCCGTACTCTCTGTGCGGGGAGTTCGGCGGGATAGGTTTCAAAAGAGCAGATCTGATCGCCGCCGCGCTCGGAATGAGTCCCGACTGTCCCGAACGCGTCAGAGCGGGGATCAAATTCGTTCTGTCCTCGGAAGCGTCTAAAAGCGGGCACAGCTGTCTTCCGCTCGATACGCTCAAAAAGTGCGCTGTCGAGCTTCTGTTCGGATACGATGGGGACGGCGACGCATCTTCGGTTGCCGAAACGATAAGCGAAATGGTTTCGGAAAAGCGTCTGGTCGTTTACAAGCGCGACGGAGTCGAGCTTTTCTATCTTCCCTACGTGTTCGCCGCGGAATCCGGCACGGCGAGAAAACTCGTTTCGCTTGCGAAATCGTGTCCCGTATTCGACGAGAGCGACATCGGCGCGCTGATAAAGAGTTCAGAAACTGTCGCCGGGATAAAATACGCCGCTCAGCAGAAAGAGGCGCTGGCGCTCGCTCTGAGGTCCGGCGTGACCGTCATCACCGGCGGCCCGGGGACCGGAAAGACGACGATCATCAAGGGTTTGATCCATATTTTCGAGCGGCTCGACATGAAAGTCTGTCTCGCCGCGCCGACGGGACGCGCCGCGAAAAGGATGAGCGAGGCGACCAGCCATGAGGCGAGGACGATCCACCGCCTGCTCGAAATGGAGTTCTCCGACACGGAGACCGCGAACTTTTTGCGCAACGAGAACGACCCGCTCGACGAAAAGGTAATAATAATCGACGAGGCGTCAATGATCGATATCCTTCTCATGAACGCACTCGTCAGGGCTATTCGTTCCGGATCACGTCTTATTCTAATCGGCGACGCGGACCAGATACCGTCCGTCGGGTGCGGGAACGTACTCGGAGACGTTATCGGGGCGGACGTATTCCCAGTCGTTACGCTGACTGACATCTTCCGTCAGTCGGAGGAGAGTTCGATCACTACGAACGCTCACCTGATAAACTGCGGAGAGATGCCCGCGCTTTCCTCAAAAGGTTCCGATTTCTTCTTTCTGAGGAGGGAGACCGACGCCTCCATTGCGGAGTGCGTAAGGGATCTCGTGGTCAACAGGCTGCCTAAATCCTACGGCGTGTCGGTCGCGGACAAGGTACAGGTCATCACGCCGTCGAGGAAAGGCGACGCGGGAACGGAAGCGCTGAACGAACTGCTTCGCTCGGCGCTCAACCCGCCGTCCGACGACAAGAAAGAATTCACACACCGAGGAACGGTTTTCAGAGTCGGCGACAGAATAATGCAGACGAAAAACGACTACTCAGTCGAATGGACCGACCCGTTTGAGAACACCGGATACGGCGTATTCAACGGCGACGTGGGCTCGCTCGTCGCGATCGACGCTGACAACTCCGAGGCAGTCGTCGCATTCGACGAAAGAACGTGTAAATACGAGTTATCCTCGTTTGACGAGGTCGACCACGCGTACGCGATAACCGTACATAAAAGTCAGGGGAGCGAATATCCGATCGTCGTGATACCGATATACAACTGCCCTCCGATGCTGAAAACGCGAAATCTGCTTTATACCGCGATCACGAGAGCGTCGAAAATGGTCATCCTCGTCGGAAGGCGCGAAGTACTCGCCGAGATGATCGCAAACGACAGAAAAGGCGTACGCTGTACAGGTCTTCTGTCGATGCTGAGATCGGAGGCGTACGTTGAGTAAAAGAATATCGGCACGAATACTTGATCTGCTCTTCCCTCCTCATTGTCCGATCTGCGGCAAGGGAAGCGGAAAGGACGGATGTCTGTGTCCGGAGTGCCTTGCGAAGTACGACGGAGAGCAAAAAGAAAAATGCCCCGTCTGTATGAAGACTGCGGGCGACTGTACCTGCGGACTTGCGGGCGTGTCGCGGACTTTTTTAGGTGACAAAAGGACCGTTGCTCTTGCGTTTTACCATCCGCACGGGACAGGAGGCGCGCGCGTTACGGAGCGACTGGTCCGGATATTCAAGAAAAGATACGACAGATCTCTCACCGATCTGTTCGCCCGCGATATATCGGGCAAAATTCTGCTTTTAATGAAGGCGTCGGAAGAAGATCCCACAGAATGGATAGTCACTTTTCCGCCGCGTTCAAACGAGAACAGGCGCAAATACGGATTCGATCAAGGTCAAATCGCGGCAAAGAGCATATCGCGCTATACGGGCATCCCGTGGAAGAAAACGCTCCGAAGATCAGGCGGCGACGAACAGAAAGAACTCTGCCGAGGGGACAGAGAGTTGAATTCAGGATCTCTTAAACTCGCACGAAATGCAGACGTGAACTGTCGGAAGATCATTCTGTTCGACGATATAATCACGACAGGCGCGACGGTCAGAGCAGCGACCGATCTGCTCACCGACGCCGGCGCGGAGTGCGTTTTCCCGGTATGTATCGCAAGAGTGCAAAAGGAGTCGAAAGCAGGCAAATAGAAGTAATACCCGGTCGGACGGTTTTTGTCCGATCGGGTATTTTTTGATTACAGGTTGCAAAATAATACGCTACGGTGTATAATATATATGTGGTAGTTTGCACTTTTTTGAAAAAGAGAGCCCTATGGGCGTTTTTTTGACCGATAAATCAAGGGGTATATAATGGGTAAAGATATAGGCATCGATCTCGGAACGGCGACTGTCCTTGTTTACGTCAAGGGCAAAGGCATCGTTCTAAAGGAACCGTCCGTCGTTGCGATCGATAAGAACACCGACAAAATACTGAAGGTCGGCCGTGAAGCGCAGCAGATGCTGGGGAGAACGCCCGGCAACATCACTGCCATCCGTCCTCTCAGAGACGGAGTCATCAGCCAGTATGAGATTACGCTCCGGATGATACAGTATTTCATAAAGCGCGCTTGCGGGAATCCTTTCCTGTTCAAGCCCAGAGTCATAATCTGCGTACCGAGCGGGATCACCGAGGTCGAGGAGAGAGCCGTCGTCGACGCGGCGACACAGGCCGGAGCGAAGAGGACGTATCTGATCGAGGAACCGGTCGCCGCCGCAATAGGCGCCGGGATCGATATTTCCCGTCCCGAGGGTCATATGGTCGTCGATATCGGCGGCGGAACGACCGATATTGCCGTAACGTCACTCGGCGGAGTCGTAGTCTCCGAGTCGATCAAGGTCGCGGGGGACAAGTTCGACGAGGCGATCATCAGATACGTGAGAAGGAAGCATAAGGTCCTCATCGGCGAAAGGACCGCCGAGGAGATCAAGATAAAAGTCGGGTCTGCGTGGCCTCACGACGAGCCTAAAGTCATCGAGGTCAAGGGCAGATGCCTTATTCAGGGCCTTCCCCGCGTCGTGCGGATCTCGTCCACGGAGATACCGGACGCTCTTGAGGAACCGCTGACGGCAATAGCCGAAGCGGTATGTTCCGTCATTGAGCGGACTCCTCCGGAGCTGATAGGAGACATTCTCTACAACGGTATCGTTATGACCGGAGGAGGAAGTCTTCTTCACGGACTCGATAAGCTGATCGCCGGGGTGACCGGGATCAAGACGATGGTCGCCGACAAAGCGGTGTCGTGCGTCGCGGTCGGAACGGGGAAATCGCTCGATCATATTTCGGTGATACCCGAGGGTGCGATCAATCTGTCGCGGCAAAGATTATCCAGATATTAAAAAAGGATCCGGCTGAAACGGTTTCGTTTCAGCCGGTTTTTTATTACGTAAGGTAGCGTTGAAGGATCGCGGCGACCTGGGCGCGGGTCGCGTTGCCCTGCGGATCGAGGATCGTGCCTGACGCAGTCCCGACGCCGTTTATAAGGCCGTTCGCGTACGCCCACGCCATCGCTTCTTTTGCATAATCGCTGATTATTGAACAGTCCGGGAAGATTGAAAGGTCGTCGCCAACGGAGCCGTTTTCGGAACCTCCCGTAAACCTATACAGTATTGCGGCTATCTGCTCTCTTGTCAGCGGATCGTCGGGTGAAAAAGTCGTGCCGGACGTTCCCATGATCACGGAATCCTCGAACGCCCACCGGACCGCGTCGCGGTACCAGTCTTCAGTAAGATCTTTGAAAGGTATTTTTGCGCTCGATCCGGGTTTGCCAGCGTAACGCCACAGCACCGTGACAAGCATTGCGCGCGACATATCGCCTTCGGGGTCGAACCGTGCCGCGGAAACTCCGTTCATCAATCCTTTCCCAATGCAGAAGTCGATGCCGTCGTGAGCCCAGTCGCCGTAAGGGGGAACGTCCGAAAAATCGCGCGACCGGCACGGTTCCTGCTTTGTGACGATTTCTTTTTCTTTTCCGCATACGGAGCATTCATAAACGTCGGTGAATTCGGATGCGTCGTGAACGTATCCGCCCGACACAAGTTCCCAGACGTGGTCGTGATCGGTATATTTGAGAGGAACGGTAACCTCGACTGTCTTGTACCCGTAGGCCAGCGTGACCTTAACGCTTCCCGTTTCGCCGTCGCGCGTCAGCGTGGCAGCATCGGGGTCGATCAAGGCGCCCCGCGGAAGTTCGGATTCAAGAGCCATCTTTATTATCGCGCCGGGATATCCGTCCGCAGGTATATAAACCTCGTAGGATCCGGTTGTCATGCCGTCAGCGACGGCGTTCGCGGGATCGTCCTTATACGCTGTGAGATCAACCGAGGCGTATTTATCCTCGCCTTCATTGCCGACAGACGCCAGAGCAGCCGTGACCGCCGCCTGTGCGGTCTCTTTGTATTCGTCCGGAAGCGGCGCCGCGCCTTCGGGCCTTCGGATATCGACCGAAAGCGGATCGCCGCGCCGCACGTTTTCGGGAACGAGCGTTTCGGCGAACGTCAGGGCGGCGATGTACCGTCCGACCGAGTACGAGACGTGGAGTTCGTCGCGCTGAAGGCCGGTCACGGGGTCGGTGTCAAAGTTTACGGCTCCCGACGGGTCGACGGAATGATGAAACGACAGATACGTGGACCGGGCGTTCTGGATCGCCGTGCCTACCGGTACGACCGCTGTAAACCCCTTCCCCGTCTTTTCGCCGGTCAGATGAGAGGCGATATCGGTGTAGTATCTGATCTTATCAAACTTGTCAAGACCTGTGAAATACGCATTTTCCTGTGTTTTCGATATTATGAGGTAGAGATAGACGTCGGCGTCGGGAACGCGCTGTCCGACGTAATCGAGCATAAACGACGTCGAATCTTCGATAGTGGCGAACGGTTTGGTTGAACCTGCGCCCGAGGAAGATCCTTTTTCTATCTCCGGTCCGTACGGCTGGAGCACGACGGCGTCCCAATCGTCGTATGAGAGCGCGCCGTCAGTCGTCTTTATCTCGGGGACGTTTCGCCACAAGCCGTCCGTTTTGTCCCCGACAACGCGGAATTCATAATTTTCAAGCCCCTGTTCGGCGGTCGAAGCGTGCCAAGTCATCGACTTCCCGCCGCTCATCGCGAGGGCTATCTCGACGTCGACGTTCACGCCGAGCGAGATCTTCATCATTCTGTAGAAGGTGCTGTAACCCTCGTAGACGGAGCTGTCGGGATACGTAAAGCCGTCGGTCGCGTCTTCGGAATAACTGTTTCCGATAAAGAGTATCCTGTAGTGTCTTTTACCCGCCGCGGAAACGCAAGGGATCGCGGCGAGGAGCAGCACTGCCGCCAGTATTACGGATAAAAAACGTATTTTCATATTACACTCCGGTGTAACGATGGGCAAGCCACGGGGGCTTGCCCATCAGTTTTTCGGGTCTTACGCCCACGCCATGGTCGAGGGCTTAGGATCCTTCATTATTACTTCTTTGAGAGTACCGACCGCCTTTTTGAGTCCTTCGTCGATGGACATAAGGCTGTCCTCATGCTCGATGGAAAGAACTCTGTCGTATCCTACGAGGCGGAGATTGTCGACCAGGTCGCGCCACCACGCGGCGTCGTGACCGTAACCGACGGTGCGGAACACCCACGCGCGGTTGATCTCGTCTCCGTAGTGCTTCGTGTCGAGAACGCCGATGCGCGCGGTGTTGATCTCGTCGATCTTGGTGTCCTTCGCGTGGACGTGGTAGATCGCGTCGCCGAGCATACGGATCGCCGCGGCGGGTTCCATTCCCTGCCATACGAGGTGGGAGGGGTCGAAGTTCGCGCCGATGACGTCGCCGACTGCCGCTCTCAGCTTGAGAAGCGTCTCGGTATTGTAGCAGCAGAAGCCGGGATGAAGCTCGAGCGCGACGTGAGTGACGCCGTGCGATTTTGCGAACGCCGCAGCCTCTTTCCAGTACGGAATAAGGACCTCGTTCCACTGATAGTCAAGGATAGCGAGGAAATCGTCCGGCCACGGGCAGGTGACCCAGTTCGGGTACTTCGCGCCGGGATGGTCTCCGGGACATCCTGAGAACGTTATTATCGTGTCGACTCCGACCTTTTCGGCGAGCAGGCAGGCGTTCCTGAAATCGCGGTCGTAAGCCTCAGCTATCTTCTTGTCAGGGTGTACGGGGTTGCCGTGACAGGCGAGAGCCGCGAGTTCAATTCCGTATTTGTCGAACAGTCCGAGCCATTCTTTGAGTTTCGAGTCGTCGGCGAGAAGAACTTCGGGATCGCAATGGTCTTTTCCGGGATATCCGCCGCATCCGATCTCAACGGCGTCGACTCCGAGATCACGCATTATTCCGAGAACTTCCTCAAGCGGTTTTTTCGCATAAAGATTCGCAAGAACGCAAAGTTTCATAATGATTCGCTCTCCTTTATCAGAAATTATAGATCGTTCCGGACTTCGCAGACTCGTAGATGCCTTCGAGGATGCGTGTGACGGTAAACGCCTGCTCGGGAAGGACGCAGGGAGCGTTCATGCCCTTGACGGCGTTGATCCACTGTCTCATATCGACGAGACACTCGTCGTTGTTGTCGACGCCGTCGTAGAAGGCGACGCCTCCCGCCTCAAGGTTCGGGTAAAGCTCGTACCTTCTGCCGTTGCGGACGCCGTTGATGCGGACGCCGTTGATGAGGTCTCCGCCCGCCTTCGTTCCGCAGATGACCGTGGTCGCCTCTCTCGTGTCGAGCATATTGAGCGCCCAGGAAGATTCGACGGAAACAGTCGCGCCGTTCTCCATAACGACGAATCCGAACGCGCAGTCCTCGACGGTGAACTTCTCGGGATCCCAGTCGCCCCACGCATTGGCGGTATGCGTCTGGTTGTTGAGCTTGTGGTAAGCTGTGCCGAGACAGCACTTCGGCTTGTAGTTGTTCATCATCCAGAGGGTGAGGTCAAGGGCGTGGGTGGCTATGTCGATCAGAGGACCGCCGCCCTGTTCGTACTCGTTGAGGAATACGCCCCACGTCGGGACCGCTCTGCGGCGAAGAGCGAGCGCCTTCGCGTAGTAGATGTCTCCGAACGTTCCGTCTTCCGCCTCCTTCTTGAGGTATTGCGCGGCAGGGGTCTGTCTGTTCTGATATCCGATGGTAAGGAGCTTTCCTGACGTTTTTGAGGCGTCGAGCATCTTCTTCGCTTCAGCCGAGTTGATCGCCATCGGCTTTTCACACATGACGTGCTTACCTGCGTTCAGAGCGTCGACGGTGATGAAGCTGTGCGATCTGTTGGGAGTACAGACGTGAACTACGTCGATCGATTCGTCTTCGAGCAGTTTCTTATAGTCTTCGTAAACGGCGGCGTCGGGGGTCCCGTATTGCTGCTTCGCCAGTTCCGCTCTCTCGACGATGATGTCGCAGAACGCGACCATCTCTACGTCATCAAGTCTTTTGAGCGAGGGCATATGCTTTCCGTTCGCGATCCCTCCGCAGCCGATAATACCTATTCTTACCTTGTCGTTTGCACCGATCATTTCAGATCCTCCGTATGTAAAAACTATTTTGTTGCGCGGGCGCGCAGGCGCGCGCATAAGAGCACAAATATATAATAAGATAAATCCGCATTATTTGCAAGGGCGAGGACGATAATAGTCGGACGCCGATTTTTGTTTTCGTATACCTGCACAAATCGTCGCTTGCTTTTTTGTACTGTTTTACTGTTGTTTTTGTCTTGCTTTTCCTCGCGGGAGAACGGACGGTAAAAACAGAAAAACGCGCGAAATTTGCCGCCCGTTCCCTTCAGACTGCGAAAAAAACGGCGGGCGGGTATTGAAAACGGCGAGTCGTTATAGTATAATAATTTAGATTATGCAAAAGGAGGAAACAAAGTTGCATTTCAACAAAAAGAAACTGATACTCCCGATCGTCATCGCCGTCGTTCTGATCATCATCGTCGCGACGTCCGTCACGATCGTTCCCGCCGGTTCGAGCGGAGTCGTTCTCACGTTTGGAAAGGTAAGCGACCGCGTTATGAAGGAAGGGCTTAATTTCAAGATTCCGTTCGTTCAGCAGACGGTCATCATAAGCAATAAGATCCAGAAGCAGGAGGTCGAGGCGCCCGCGGTCAGCAAAGACCTGCAGACCGTGCGCTCGACGATCGCCGTCAACTACCGCGCCCTGAGCGACTACAGCGCGAGCATCTACAAGAATATCGGCGAGGAATACGAGTCTATCATCCTTCTGCCCGCCGTTCAGGAATCGATGAAGTCCGTCACAGCTAAGTATACTGCGGAGGAACTCATCTCCCTGCGCGCACAGGTCGGCGAGGAAGTCAAGGAGACGCTCGTCCAAAAAGTGTCCGAGTACGGTATTTCCATTGAAAAATTCAATATCGTTAATTTCGATTTCTCGGAAGAATTCAACGAAGCGATAGAGGCCAAGCAGGTCGCCGAGCAGAACCTCATCAAGACGAAGACCGAGCAGGAGCAGGTGATCGTCGTCGCAAACGCGGAGGCGGAAGCGACGCTTACCCGCGCTCAGGCGCAGGCGGACGCGAACAAGCTCCTGTCGGAATCCATCACCCCCGAAGTCATAGAGTATCAAAAAGTTCAGAAATGGGACGGCAAGCTGCCTACCGTCACCGGCACGGGTTCTTTCATGGACGTGTCGGGTCTGACCGGAGACGCGGCTGACTGATCCCCGGGAGTTACAAATGAAAAAGACTGAGATCAGAGAACTGTACAAAGACCGCGGATTCGAGAAATATGAATCCGTAACGGTCGGCGGATGGGTCAGAAGCATCCGCGATTCGAAAACGTTCGAAAACGCTCAACAACGTCACGCAACCGCCGCGAAAACGTTCCGCAGCCGCTGCGAAAGCATTCCGCACCCGTCCCGGAACCGCTTTTTATTGGAGGCAAAAATGAAAATCGCTAAAAAAACGCTTCTGCTCGTGCTCGCGCTCGTCACGATTCTGACCGCGGGCTGCGCGCCAAAGTACAAAACGTGGACTTCCGGCCGCAAGGCGGGCACGGATGCCGTTGACGTTTCAAAAAAGATCGAGGATTACACGCTTATGGAAGGAACTGCTGAAGAGTTCTCCCTGCCGACGTTCTTTACGAACGACATGATCGTTCCCAGGGACCGCAGGATCAATATCTGGGGCACGGCGCCCGAATCGCAGAACGGCAAGGTCGTCGCTGCCGAGTTCAGGGGTCTGAAAGGCTCCGGCGTTATCGAAAACGGCGCGTTCCGCTTCTACCTGCAGGGAACGCTTCCCGCATGCAAGGATAAAGGCAACTCGCTCATAGTTACAGGCGGCGCGGGCGTGCGTTACGAATTTC
>JAFWPR010000081.1 GCA_017545225.1 Clostridia bacterium | reverse complement strand
CATCCCGTGATCGCATGGTCGCCGCCTCCGCCGCTGATGTTGACGAAGCTCTTGCTGCCCGTCACCTCGCAGTCCGTGAACGCCGATCCGGTCGTGCCGGTCAGCTGCGCGAAGCTATGTCCGCCTTCAACTTTGAGACCGTCAAGCGTGAGCCCGTTAACTCCCGCATTAGACGCAGTACGAACCGCAACGGTGACGGTCCCTTCGCCCGCGAATTCGCAGTCGCTGACAGTCACGTTATGCGCGTAATTGTACTTGCCGGTGGAATAACTCTTACCGGTATCCTTGGTGCTGGGAACATAGACGAACGCGTTGTCGTAAGTCGCAGGATCATATGCGAACTTGACGTTCGTGATCGTCAGGGTATCAGTACCATCATATCTGCCGTCGCCGTCAACGTAAAGCTGTCCGGTGATGGTCTTGCCCTTGCCGTCGACCGTAAGGTCCAGACCGGCTTTCTGATGGATGACCGCTACTTCGGTGATATCGCTCAGCAACTCAACCGTGACGCTGCCCGTCATATCGTGAGCCGCGTCGATCGCTTTCTGAAGCGTTGAGTACATATCGTCGCCGATCTTAGCGACTGCTACTTCAACTGTATACGTCGTTACTCCGTCGACAGTTGACGAGGTCACAACGTAATTACCTTCAACTACGGGTGTGAAAGACTTGCCATTCTTCTCGACCTTGAGCGTCTCTCCGGCCGTCATCGTATAAGTCTCGGTGATATCCGCAAGGAGAGTGATGACGTCGTCGTTCGACGTTCTGGCCGCGGCCGCGTCGTCGAACGACTGATATCCGAGACCGTTGACGAGCGCGACCGCTCCGCCTACGGTGTAGGGATAATCGTCCTTCGTTTCTTCGTCGGTGTTGGCAATCGGGTATTTGCCTTCGCCGCAGACCGCAGCAACGGGTATAACGGTGAATACGCCGCCTTCAATGGTCAGCTTATCGCCATCCGTCGGAAGAGGTCCCGCGTACTTACCGTCAAGGACGGTGATCTTGCCTGACGTTGCAGCGCTGATTATGCCTTCACCGCCGCTGAAGACGTTGCCCGAAAGCGTCACAGCCATACTGCTGGCGTCTTTCAGTCTTACGGTGTAGCCCTCATCGGCGTTCGCGGTAATCGTAGTGCCGCTGATCACGCCGATCCCGCCGCCGCCGCTGATATTGATACCGTTCTTAGTGCCGGTGATCTCACAGTCGGTGATCGTCAGTCCGGTCAAGGCAGTGAATTGGGCAAAACTATGTCCTCCGCTCATTTCGATCGAATTGAGCGTGACGTTGTATGCTCCGGCTCCGCTGTTGGATTTGATTCCCACAACGTCATACTCGTCGCTCGTGCTCGTGAACGAGCAGTCGCTTACGGTGATATTGTGAGCGTAATTGTATTTGCCGGTGTAATACGCGGTTCCCTCCGTTTTGGTGCTCGGAACGAGGATGAACGCGTCTGTTCCGGTGTAGAAGTCGGCCTTGCTGCCCTCAAACTTCACGTTCTTGATCGTGAGGGTCTCCGTACCGGAGGCGCGGCCGTCACCGTCAATGATGATCTGACCGGTGAGTTTCTTGCCCGCACCGTCGACCGTAAGGTTCAAGCCGGCTTTCTGATGGATGACCGCTACTTCGGTGATATCCTTAAGTATCTCAACCGTGACGTTACCCGTCATATCGTGAGCCGCTTCGATCGCACCCTGAAGCGTTGAGTACATATCGTCGCCGATCTTCGCGACCGCTTCGACCCAGTGAGCAGTCAGAGTGATATCTCCGGTCACCGGGGTCGAGAAGTTATACACAGTATCGCCGAGATACCAGTTATCAAAGACGTAATTAGCCTTTGTAGGCGCTGCCGGTTCGGTCACCGTCGAGCCGTACGCATACGTCTGTTCAGTTTCAACACCGTCTACGTTAAACGTTACCGTGTACTCGTTGACCGTGCTGCTGAACGTTGCCGTATAAGCCGCATCGCCGGTGACTGCTACGACTTCGGGAGTCCATCCCGCGAACGTGTACGTGTATTCCGCAGTCGCCGCCTTGCTCGGATCCGCGTGAGTCGGAACTACACCGTACTCTACCGTGGTAGTGTCGATAAGGTTTCCTTCATCGTCATTCCACGTGATCGTGTAGCTGTTCTTCGTTGCGGTATAAGTTGCCTTGTATGTCGCCGCTCCGGTGACTGCTACGACTTCGGGAGTCCATCCCGCAAACGTGTACGTGTATTCCGCAGTCGCCGGCTTGCTCGGGTCCGCGTGAGTCGGAACTACACCGTACTCTACCGTAGTAGTGTCGATAAGGTTTCCTTCATCGTCATTCCACGTGATCGTGTACTCGTTGACCGTGCTGCTGAACTGCGCGGTATAAGCGGCGTCGCCGGTTACGCTCGTGATCTCGGGATCCCATCCCTCGAACGTGTAAGTGTACTGCGCGGTCGCTTCCTTCTCAGCATCCGCATGAGTCGGCGTTGATCCGTACGCTACCGTGGTAGTGTCGATGACCGTTCCGTCGTCGTTCTTCCACGTGATCGTGTACTCATTGACAGTGCTGCCGAAAACGGCGTAATAAGTAACGTCAGACGTAACGTCGGAGAGCGACGGCAATGTCGTCGTTTCATCCGGATCGGTGTTCCACCCTAAGAAACCGTAGGTATACTGGGCGGTCGCATCCTTCGTCGGGACAGAACCGTCGTATGAAGGCTGATCGCCGTGAGGAACGTGCGTATCCGTTTCGATCGCAATAGTCCCGTTCATCCACGTTACGGTGTGCCATGCTACGGTTATAGAGTCGGACGTGACGGTAGAACCTCTCCATGACAGATTATTTCCGTCGATATCCGCAGCTGCAGTTACCTTAAACGTAAATACGTAGTTTCCTTCGGCAGCCGAGGATGCGTCCAGGGTGAAAACAACAAGTTCTTTCCCTGCAGGAACGACCGTATCATTATAATTATCTGAAGTCGTAACGGATAATTTGCCGGTATCCTCATTTGCTTCCCAGAGTCCGACGCCGTATTCATCATAATCGGCGCCTTCTGCTATACCCGTCAGGGTAAATCCGTCGGGAACCGTAAGAATCATTGAGACGTTCGCATACGAAATTTCAGCATTCGATACGACGGAGAGAGTAACGGTATCCCCCGCTTTTGTCGCAACAAAATCAAACGGAGCCGGTGCCGCCGCATTTACGGTAAACGACACACTGGAAAGCATTATTATGAAAGCAAGCAGCAAGGATAATGTTTTTTTCATTTTCTCATTCACTCTTTCTTAAATAAATCTCTTCAATCTTTCACAATATGTCGATTACTCTTCTTCTTTATTCCACGGGAACTTCTTCTTCCCGACTTCAACTATCTGGATCTGTTTTGCGTCAGTCGAGTCTACTTCGCCGTCGACGTTAACGTCAGCCGCAAGGAACTGCAGAGACGTCAGGGTTCTTGATCCGACATCATAACGCTGCGCCTGTTTTGAATCGGTGCTGTCGACGAAACCGTCAAGGGTAAGGTCACCTTTGAGTGCAACCGCAATAATTGCGCCTTCCGCTCTGGCTCCCTCGGGAAGGGTGAATACGTACGTACCCTCGTTGTCCTCATCCTCGACTGCAATCATTCTATTGAAGGTCAAACCACCGTCAGCGGACCATGCGACGACACACGCGATCTCACAACTCACCGTGAACTTGCCGTCGTATCTTGTGGTCATTTCGACGCCCGTGTCATTATTTGAACCGTTGTCGAACTCAACGTCTCCGACTTTGACGGTCGCCCTGGTCTCTTCTCCGGTATAATTCCGAAGCGTTACGGTGTAGGTGATCTCGGATTCCTCGAACTGCGCCGTGTAGGTCGCGTTGTCGGTAACGCTCGTGATCGCGGGACTCCATCCCGTGAACGTGTACGTGTACTGTTCGGTCGCAGCCTTTGTCGGGGTCGCGCCGGTGTACGACGGAGTTTCGCCGTATGCGACCTGCTCGGTCTTCAGCGTATCGCCGTTGCCGTCGACCCACGTGACCGTGTACTTG
>JAFWPR010000080.1 GCA_017545225.1 Clostridia bacterium | reverse complement strand
TCAAACTCCCCGATGCGGGAAGCATAAAGCCGTTCCCGGACAAGGCGAAATTCCCGGACTGGGCTGTCGCCAATATCGAGACGCTGCAGAAGACGGGTCTCGTCAAGGGCGACAACCTCGGCAACTTCAACCCGGGCAGCAGGATGACCAGAGCCGAGATCGCGACAGTCACAAAAAGATTTACTGAGGCGGTCTTCCCGACTGATCCAATGTATTCGCTCATTGACGCCGCGCTGGAAAACGCTCACTGCGTCATCCACGGTCAGGCGAACGTTCAATTCGGTACGGCAGACTCTTTGACTGAGGAAAACCTCTGCGCCGTGATCAAGGCTTACGTCGGGCTTGACGACCGGTACTCCGTGTCCGTTGACAGCGAACGGTTCAATGAGACGCGGTCGGTTTATAAAGACGCGGGAAACGACGATTCGGTAGACGTTAAGATGGAATTTGCGTTTACAAACGTCGAGTCCGGAGAAAGCACGTCGGCTGAATTCAATCTTTCCATCCGCAAGGATCTGTGGGGATACTATACCGGAGCGGTCCCGACCGGAGCCATGAGCCTCTGCTGGGACGATTTTCATGACGAAGACCTGACCGGCATGGCGGATGCGCTCGAAAAAATGAAGGGATTCGACGATGAGACGGTTTACTCCCTGCCTGCGGGAGAAGAGTTTGATCAGGAGAGCGTTGAGGAGTTCTTCCGAAACGTTACGGATCTTACCGACGGGTCAAAATATCGGTTCTTTATGGTCGAGGCCGACGGTGAGGGGATTCCCGAAGACTGTCACTACGTCATCGTCTGCTTCAAAGCGGAGTACGTGAGCGAAGAAGGTTATACCTATACTTATACCGTAGGCTGCGAAACGGTTCTCAGAGCGATTCCCGCAGCTTCCCCGTCACCGTAAAACCGGTTTATCGTCCCATATGCGAAAAAACTGTTTCCGTTCCCCTCGGATCATGATCCGGGGGGACGGTTTTTTCAGCGTGATGATTGAAAAATCCCTTGCGATTTGCTATAATATGAAATAATTAAAAAAGGAAAGGTAAAAACGACAATGCGCGTATCGAAACTTCTCGGTCAGAGATTCAAAAATCCCCCGTCCGACTGCGTGATAGAATCTCACGCACTCATGGCGAGGGGCGGCTATATGAAATATATGGCGAACGGCATATATTCGCTTTATATGCCCGGACGCCGGATAGTCAGAAAGATCGAAGCGATAATCAGGGACGAAATGGATCGTGCGGACGGGCAGGAGGTCCTTTTCCCGGTCGCGATGCCCGCGTCGCTCTGGGAGGAGTCCGGCCGTTACGAGTCGATCGGCTCCGAACTCGCCCGCTGGACCGACAGATCCGGTAACAAGATGGTCCTCGGTATGACACACGAGGAGGCGGCGGTCCACCTCGCGCGCGACACAGCCGCGTCCTACGCCGACTACCCGTTCATGATCTATCAGATCCAGACGAAGTTCCGCGACGAACCGAGGGCGAGAGGCGGACTTATCCGCGTGCGCGAGTTCACGATGAAGGACGCGTATTCTTTCCACACGTCGATGGAGGATCTCGAGCGTTACTACGCGATCCAGCACAAAGCGTACGAGAATATCTTCCGCCGCGCCGGCGCGAAGAACGTCATCTCAGTCAAGAGCGACTCGGGAATGATGGGCGGTTCCGTTTCCCACGAATTCATGCTCCTCTCGGAGATCGGCGAGGACACCCTCGCGATCTGCCCCGAGTGCGGATACTCCGCCAATATGGAGGCGGCGGAGGTCATAATAAAGAACGAACGCGTTCCCTCCGGGCCGCTTGAAAAAGTCGCTACTCCCGGCAAGGGAACGATAGAGGAGGTCTGCGAATTCCTCGGTTCCGACAAAAAGCGCTCCTGCAAGGCGGTCGTCTACCAGAAGAACGCGGACGACAGCTATATCGTCGTATACGTCAGGGGCGACCTCGACGTCAACGAGACGAAACTCCGCAATTATCTCGGCTTCGAGATCCATCCCGCGGTCATTACGGAAGAGTCGGGCATCGTCGCGGGATATATCGGTCCGGTCGGCGGTCCCGCCGTCCGCACTGTCTTCGATAATTCGCTCAAGGGTATCGGCAATCTCGTCTGCGGCGCGAACGAGAAGGACTTCCACTACAAGGGTCTCGACCTCGACCGCGACGTGAAAGACGCCGAATACGCCGACGTCGCCAAGATCTTCGAGGGCGCGGTCTGCCCCGGATGCGGCAAACCCGTCATCACGATCAAAAAAGGAATTGAGATAGGCAATATCTTCCAGCTCGGCACGAAGTACACCAAGGCGATGAATATGACGTACCTCGACGCCGACGGAGAAGCGAAAAATCCGATCATGGGCTGCTACGGCATCGGCGTCGGCAGACTCGCGGCGTCGATCTGTCAGGAGAGCCACGACGACTACGGACCGATCTGGCCTATGTCGATCGCCCCGTGGCAGGTCGAGGTCTGCAATCTCAGATGCGACGACCCGGCTGTCAACGAAACGGCTGAAAAACTTTACGCCGACCTCGAAGCGCTCGGAGTCGAAGTTCTCTACGACGACCGCGATATCAGACCGGGCGCGATGTTCGCCGACGCCGACCTGTTCGGCATCCCGATCCGCGCCGTCGTCTCCCCGAAGACGGAGGAGAGAGGCGTGATCGAGGTCTCCTTCCGCGACAAGTCGTTTTGCGGCGACGTCGAGAAACCCGGAGCCGCGGAAGCGATCCGCGATATGGTAACGGAAGAACTCAAAAAGTACGAATAACAAACGGGGGGCGAAGGATGATTCCTTCGCCCCGTTCTTTATTTGTTGACCGTCTCTTTCATCTTATCGAATTTCTTTTCGATATCCGCAACGAGTTTTATCTGGGTCCTCGCCCTGACGAGGTTGTGCTCCGGGTACGCCGTTTTGAAATACACGTCTCCGTCGATGTAGTCCGCGAGGAATCGCATCCCGCACTCGAGCGTCATCAGTTTCACCGAGAAGGGCAGGAGCTCTTTTTCTTTTTCCGTGATCGACGGCGTCGCCTCGAGGAACCCCCTCGTGAAATACTCGAAATTCTCAAGATCGAACCATATTTTCGAAAGGTCCTTTTCGTCCTCCGCTCCCGACGATCCGGCAAAACGGAGCGCGTCTCCGAAATCGTACAGAAGCGATCCCGGCATTACGGTATCGAGGTCGATAACGCAGACGCCCTCATCCGTGTTCTCATCGAACAGAACGTTGTTCAGTTTTGTGTCGTTGTGCGTGACGCGGACGGGAAGATCGCCCGAACGAAGCGCGTCGACGACGATTCCGCAGTCCGCTTCCCGGCGGAGAATGAAATCTATCTCCGCTTTCGCGTTTTCCGCGCGGCCCGACGCGTTTTTTTCGACCGAAGCCGTGAAATCGCGGAAACGTTTCCTCGTGTCGTGGAACGACGGGATCACCTCGTGAAGCGTTTCGGCGGGGAAATCGGCGAGCATGTTTTGAAACCGTCCGAAAGCTCGCGCCGCCTGATACAGAAGTTCCGGCGACTCGGCGACGTCGTAGCTTTTCACGCCGTCGACGTAAACGTACGCTCTGTAATAATCCCCGTCCTCGGTCAGATAGTAGGGAAGGCCGTCGACGGTGTCGAGAAAGTTCAGCGTCTCTTTTGAGGGGTCGCCCCCCGACTCCCGGATCTTTTTTTTGAGATGTCCCGTGACCGCTTTTACGTTTTCCATTACGGCAGCGGGATCGTGAAACACGTTTTTGTTGATCTTCTGTACAACTACCGATCCGGGGAGCGTGACGAGAAAAGTCTCGTTTATGTGACCGTTCCCGAGAGGAGCGGCATCCCCGGAGATATTGAAATGTTTGAGTATTTCGGCAATGTTTACAGCCATATCGAATAAGCCTCGGCGAGGCGCTCCTTTTAAGAGTTCAGCCGGTAAAGTATATCATATTTTAGGAGAAAAGTAAACAAAAAGGCCCGTTTTTCGTTATCACACTTGATTTTCGCCTTCCTTTGATATATTATAATTGTATAATTGTATGCGAACCGTCCGTCCCCCGTGGGCGAACGGCTGTTTGTGCGTCCCGGAGGTGTCACGTGGCGGATATATTCGAACTGTTCAAAAAGATAGGGCGGCGTGAGGAGAAGGCCGGTCCGCCCGAATATCTGATCGTCGGTCTCGGAAACCCCGGAGACAGGTACGAGGGTACGCGCCACAACGCGGGATACGCCGCGCTCGACTATATCGCAGATAAAGCGTCGGTCAAAGTCCGCAATCTGAAATTCAAAGCGCTCACGGGCCGCGGAACGTTCGGCGGCAAGCCGGTCATGTTTATGAAACCGCAGACGTTTATGAATCTCTCGGGAACGTCCGTCAAAGAGGCGAGCGATTTCTACGGAATACCGCCGGAAAAGATAGTCGTCATATCCGACGACGTCAATTTTGAACCCGGAAGGATTAGAGTGAGACGTTCCGGCTCCGACGGAGGTCACAAGGGTCTTTACAATATCATTTATATGCTCTCATCCGACGCGTTCCCGCGCGTCCGTCTCGGCGTCGGGAAGAAACCCGACGGATACGACATGGCGGACTGGGTCCTCTCCCGTATGGGAAAAGAGGAAGCGGAGGCGCTCGTATCGACTTTCGACAGCGTCAGAGACTCCGTCGCCCTCATTATCGAGGGCAAAACCGACGATGCGATGAGCAAGTACAACGGCTCGGGCAAAGCGCCCGAAGCGGACTGATAATCGGGAGTTTTCAATGGATCTTGATCTCGGCTCGGCGATCCTGCGGTCCTCGCGGGAATACCGGGAATTCATCGGGACGGCGGGGGGCCCGCCCGCGCGCGGCGCGCCGCCTCCGGTCTTCGTCAGCGGTCTTTCCGAGGCGGCGAGGGGCGTTTTCCTCGTCAGCTCCGCCCGCGATATCATTGCCGCGGGAACGTCCGCGCTCTTCATCTTTCCCGACGACAGGGAAGCACAGCGCGCGGCTGACGAAATGGCCTCTCTCGGCGTCGACGCTCTTTTCTATCCTTCAAAGGACTACAACTTCAATAACGTTACCGTATCCCGTGAAAACGAATGCGCAAGGCTCCGCGTCCTCAGTACCGTCTCTGAGGCGAAGGGCCCTTTTGCCGTTTGCGCGGGAGTTCACGCCGCCCTTCAGATCACGCCCGGAAAAGAGGAGATCGACGCGCTTTCGGTGACTGTCGGTCCCGACGACACGGTCGATCTCGCTGATCTTATAGACAGACTCCTGACGTCCGGCTACAAAAGGGTCGAGACGGTCGAGGGACCCGGTCAGTTCGCCGTGCGCGGCGGTATCGTCGACGTTTATCCCACGCGCGGCGAGGCTGTTCGCCTTGAGCTTTTCGGCGACGAGGTCGACCGCCTCGGCAGCTTCGACGTAATGACCCAGCGGTTCACGGATTTTCTGAACGGACCGGTCACTGTCCCTCCGGCGCGAGAAGTACTGATCGGGGACGGCGAACGGGACGAACTGATTCGGCTTCTTCGCCTTTATAAAAAGAAACTGATGCGCACTACGGGCGATCCGCGCGCGCTTCAGGTGACCGATTCCGAGATAAACTCGCTTTCCGAGCGGATCGAACTCGACTCCGCAGACAAATATATCCCTCTGCTCCTTCGGGACGGCTCCTCGCTCGCCGAACTGTTTCGCGGCGCGCTCTTCCTTATCGGACCCGCCGATCTCAAAGAGCGTGCGGACGCCGCGGCGCTCCTTCTCGACGGAACTTTGACGAGCATGATCGAGCAGGGAGAACTGTTCACCCCGTTTGATTCGGAGGATTACGTTCGCCCGTTTTCCGTCCTTGAGAAAAAAGAGCCGGGACGCGTATGCGTCTCGGTATCCGGAGTTATGAGGAACGCGGAAGCCGCGTCGCGCGGCGCCGTTTCGTTCGTTTTCGACTCCCGCCATATCCCCGCGTACAAGAGGAACGTCGAACTATTCTTCGAGGACGTCTCGAATTTCGTCGCGGGCGGATACGTTGTGGGCGTCGCGTTCGCAACGGAGAACGAGAGGCGCGAGATAACGGAAAAACTCGTCTCCGACGGCATATCCGTCGCTCCCTTCGACGGCGAAGATCTGCCGGCCCCTCAGGGCAGGCGCGGGGTCGTCGTCACCGCGAAAGCGGCGGCTGAAGGCGGTTTTGAACTCGTCACGTCAAAACACGTATTTCTCGATTTCTCCGGATTCGGCGACAAACGCGCCGTTATGAAACGCAAACTCAAAAAGAAACTGGCAAAGGGATCGGCGGAGGCGATCACGTCTTACGCGGATCTCGAGGTCGGCGACTTCGTCGTCCACGCCGCGTACGGAATAGGACAGTTCAAAGGCATTGAAAATCTCACTGTCGGCGGCGTGTCGCGCGACTACGTCAGGATCGACTACGCGGGCGGGGACAATCTGTTCCTCCCCGTAGATCAGCTCGACCTTGTCTCGAAATACATCGGCGCGGGTTCCGACGACGGGACCGTAAAACTCTCGAAGATGGGCGGCGCGGACTGGAACAGAGCGCGCTCGCGCGCCAAAGCCGCCACGCGGGAAATGGCGAAGGAACTCATCGCTCTATACGCCGAGAGGAGGCGGACGAAGGGGACGGCTTTCGAGCCCGACGACGAGATGAGCAGGGAATTCGCCTCCACGTTCGAATACGAGGAGACGGACGGCCAGCTCTCAGCGATCGAGGACGTCCGCCGCGATATGGAACAGCCTTATCCGATGGACCGCCTGATATGCGGCGACGTCGGTTACGGAAAGACGGAGGTCGCTCTGCGCGCCGCGTTCAAGGCGGTAATGAGCGGAAAGCAGGTCGCCGTCCTCGTACCCACGACGCTTCTCGCCTATCAGCACTACAACAGTTTCGCCGCGCGTCTGCGCTCCTTCCCGGTCAGCGTCGATATGATCTCGCGTTTCAGAACGCGATCCGAACAGCAGGCGACGCTCCGTCGGCTGAGGCGCGGCGACCTTGACATAATCATCGGCACGCACCGTCTGATCTCAGGGGACG
>JAFWPR010000079.1 GCA_017545225.1 Clostridia bacterium | reverse complement strand
CGCCACGTCTGAATCAGTCTTTTTGATCCCGCATTTCGCAAGTATCGCCGTAAGTCCGGCAAAGAGCGCGGACAAAGCCGCCATGATCAGCCACATATCTTCCCCTTATTCATTGTCATATACTCTGGTAATTCTCGTCCATCAATTATCTCTAAGAGAAATCCTGATTTGTCGCCGTCTATTATACCGGCGATGTATGAACATGTCTACCGATAAAAACAGCCGGGACACCCCGACTTCCACAACTTACCCCTCAAACGCCAACTTACCCCTCAAGCGGCAAAATCGGCGGTGGAATAATTAAATTGTATCAATCTCGGTGTTTTTATATCATGCGACGCATGAATTGAGCCCCGCGCTTTTTGCGCGGGGCTGTCTTTTTCATTTATTCTTTATATACTCATCTATCGCGGCGGCCGCGGTCTTGCCGGCGCCCATCGCGAGGATGACCGTCGCGGCGCCGGTCACGGTGTCGCCTCCGGCGAACACTCCGGGACGGGAGGTCGCTCCCTCCTCGCCGGTCTTGATGCCGCCCCAGCTCTCGCAGTCGAGGCCGGGCGTCGTCGTTCTGATCAGCGGGTTCGGCGACGTGCCGATCGCCATTATCACGCAGTCGACGTCGATCGTGAACTCCGATCCCTCGACGGTGACCGGGCGTCTTCTGCCCGACGCGTCGGGCTCGCCGAGTTCCATCCTGACGCACTCAATTCCCTTGACGAAGAGGTTTTCGTCGCCGAGAATGCGCACGGGGTTAGTGAGAAGGCGGAAGACGATCCCCTCCTCCTTCGCATGCTCGACCTCCTCCGCACGGGGCGGGCAGTTCCGCCTCCGAGCGGCGGTAGACGATCGAGACCTCGTCCGCGCCGAGGCGCAGAGCGCATCTTGCGGCGTCCATCGCGACGTTGCCGCCTCCGACGACGGCGACGCGCTTCGGTCTCATGACCGGGGTGTCCGCGCCCTCGCGGTACGCTTTCATCAGATTGATACGCGTCAGGAATTCGTTGGCGGAGAACACTCCGTTGAGGTTCTCGCCCGGTATGTTCATGAAACGCGGCAGACCGGCGCCCGTGCCGATGAAGACGGCCTCGAAGCCCTCCTCGAACAGCTCGTCGACGGAGACCGTTCTTCCTACGACCGTATTGCACTCGAATTTTACGCCGAGATCGCAGAGGCCCTCGATCTCCTCGGCGACGATCGCCTTCGGCAGACGGAATTCCGGGATGCCGTAGACGAGAACGCCGCCGGGCGTGTGGAGCGCCTCGAAGACGGTCACGCCGTAGCCGAGCCTCGCGAGGTCGCCGGCGCACGCGAGTCCGGCCGGGCCGGAACCGACGACCGCGACCTTTTTGCCGTTCTTTTCCGGCTTAGAGGCGGGAACGGCCGCTCCCTCTTTTTTCTTCGCGCTGTGATAGTCCGCGGCGAATCTCTCGAGCCGTCCGATGCCTACCGGCTCCGTTTTGATACCTCTGACGCACTTCGTCTCGCACTGGCTCTCCTGCGGGCAGACGCGGCCGCAGATCGCCGGAAGAGACGACGTTTCCGATATCACGGCGTACGCGCCGTCAAAATCGCCCTCGGCGATCTTTTTGATGAATCCGGGTATGTTGACCCCGACGGGGCAGCCCGCGACGCACGCGGGATTCTTGCAGTTCAGGCATCTGTTCGCCTCGCCGACCGCCATTTCCGCCGTGTAGCCGAGCGCGACCTCGCTGAAGTTTCGCGCGCGGACGGAGGGCTCCTGCGAGGGCATTTTCGTTTTATCGGGTCTCATGTCAGCCATCTTCACATACCTCCGAACAGTCTGCACGCTTCGTCTCTCGCGCGTCCCTCGACGTCGCGGTAGACGGAGCCGCGCTTGATCGCCTCGTCGAAATCGACCTCGTGACCGTCGAAATCGGGTCCGTCGACGCAGGCGAATTTCATTTTGCCCCCGACGGAGAGACGGCAGCCGCCGCACATTCCCGTGCCGTCGATCATTATCGGATTCATCGAGACGACCGTCTTTATACCGAACTCCGCCGTCAGGCGGCAGACGAATTTCATCATTATCAGCGGACCGATGGCGATGACCTCGTCGTACTCTTCCCCGCTCTCGATCAGAGCGCGCAAAGCGTCGGTGACGAGTCCCTTTTCGCCGTACGACCCGTCGTCCGTCATAATCTTCATAACGGAGGAAACGGCCCGGAATTCATCCTCGAGGATGACGAGATCCCTGTTTCTGAAACCGACGACCGAGTGGACCTCGGCGCCGTGCTCGGAAAGGGCGCGGGCGACGGGCAGCGCGATAGCGCATCCGACGCCGCCTCCGACGACGGCGACCTTGCGGAAACCTTCGACCTCGGTCGGTCTGCCGAGCGGGCCGACGAAATCGTGGATGAAATCGCCTTCTTTTTTTGCGTTCAGGCGGATCGTCGTCGCGCCGACGATCTGGAAGATCACGGTGACGGCGCCCGTCTCTTTGTCGCACCCTGCGACGGTGAGCGGGATCCTCTCCCCTCCCTCGTCCGGGATCAGGATCACGAACTGCCCCGCTTTCGCCTTTGCGGCGACGCGCGGCGCCTCGACCTCAAGGAGCGTGACCGTCGGGTTCAGCTCCCGTCTTTTAAGTATTTTATACATAATTACCTCCGTAGAATTTACTTTTTCACCGCCGCGAAGACGATCCTTTCCGTCTCGTCGCCGACCGTGCCGAGATCCCACGCCGACGCCGTGAAGACGGGTTCAAATCCCGTTTCCCGCAGAGCGTTGCTTATCGACCTCGGCGACCAGGCGCGCTCGCGCGTGACGCCGTCGTCGCGCCGCCACGTTCCCGTCTCCGTTTCCGTGAAAACGGTGACGCGGAATTCGACGCCCGGGCCCGACGGGAGATATTCGTTCTCCCATACGGTGTACGAATCCCCGTCCTCGAGGACGAAGACGCGGTCGCCGTAGACCTCTTTCATCTTGTACGCCGTGTTGACGTCGAACACGAAGACCCCGCCCGGCAAAAGCGCCCCCGAAACGCACGAAAAGCATTTTCTGAGCGACTGCGGCGTGAGCAGATGGCTCACCGTGTCCTGCGTCGATACGACCGCGCCGACCGGCTCGGGCAGGTTGAAATTCCTCATATCCCCGCGGACGAAAAGCGCTTTTCCGGCGCATCCGCGCCGATTCGCCGCGAGCGCGAGCATATCGGGCGATATATCGAGTCCCGTCACGGCGTATCCGCCGAGCGCGAGCCGTTCGGTCAGCGGACCCGTCCCGCAGCCGAGATCGAGCACCGTCTTTATTTTCTTTTTCGAGAATCTTTTGAACAGGCCGGTTATCGCGCCGGCAATTTCCGAGTAGTCGACGTCTCCGTTGAATCTGTCGTAAACGGGCGAGAGCGCGTCGTAGCACGAGCGGCCGCTCATTTGCTCTCAGCCTCCGGCAGTTCGACCCCGCTCGCCTTCAGACGGTCGATCACCGTCTTGTACCCGCCGTTTCCGTATTTTATGCATCGGTTCACGCGGCTGATCGTCGCCGACGAAGCGGTGACTTCGCCCTCCTCCCCGAGGATCTCGCTGTAGACCTTGTCGTCGAGCAGGAGCGTCGCGACGCGTATCCTCTTGGACATCTCGTCGAGTTCCTTGACGGTTGTGAGATCCTCGAAAAAGTCGTAGCATTCGTCGACCGTTTTGAGCGACAGGATCGCCCGGAACAAATAATCCTTATGCGGGCTTTTTTTCATCTTTCCGATACCCCCGATCTTAGGGTTTTCAAACGGGTAACGCGTCCTGACCCGTTACCCCTCTATTTTACTACAATGATTTAACAAAGTAAAGTGTAAAAGTGAAATTTGCAGAGCGTTTTTTCGGAAACCTCAGGTAGGGAGCGATCCCCTGATCGCTCCGTCTTCAGATACCGCGTTTCTTTCACGGACGGCATACGAATAAAGATCCCGAGATGATAATCGCGGAGGCATGTGGGCATGCCTCCCTACGGGCGGTATGGATGAGGGCACCTCGTTGTCACGAACGTTTGCCCGGCGCGAATATTAAGTACCCTCCGATAATATCTATTGGATGACAAAACAACTTGAAAGGGGCGCAAAATATGAAGGGACGGGAAAGAGACGGGAACGGCGGGCGGATGACGCCCGCCTGCGAGAACTATCTTATGAAGATACACGAGCTGTCGGACGGGGGGCGCGATCCGGTGCGGATCCGCGATCTGTCCTCGTCTCTCGGGGTTACGCCCTCCTCCGCGTCGCGTATGGCGACCGCGATGTGCGCGGACGGATACGTGAATTTCAGACGGTACGGATACATAACGCTGACCGAAAAGGGCGCGGCGCGCGGTCGGTACATGCGCGAGCGTCTTGCGACGGTGAGAGACTACCTCGCGCGTCTCAACGGCTCGGCGTCGGAGGACGAAGCGGCATCCGTCGCCCACTGCCTCTCGCCCGAAACGGTCGAGGCGATGGCGGGAAAGGTCAGGGAAAGCTGAAAGGGACGCCCCGGCGGGGCGCCCTTTTTCCGTTATTTTACAATTCCGGTGTTGAACGATAATTTAATTTGTTGTATAATATTAAGTTGATAAAAAAGCTGCGGTTTCCGTCCGAAAAGGAGGCGCGACGCCTATGATAAGAAAACTTCTGCGCTCCGTGCGCGAGTTCAGAATAAACTCTATCCTCGCTCCGGTCTTCGTGTCGCTCGAGGTCGTCATGGAAGTCCTTATTCCCTTCCTGACCGCCCGGCTGATCGACGAGGGGATCGACCGGGGCGATATGAACCGCGTCCTCCTATACGGCGGGATCCTCATCGTGTTCTGCGCCGTCTCGCTGACGTTCGGCGTCCTCTCGGGGGCAAACGCGGCGAAGGCGTCCGCGGGATTCGGGCGCAATCTGCGCTCGGACCTCTTCGACTCCGTCGAGCGGTTCTCTTTCTCGAATATCGACAGGTTCTCTTCGTCCGGAATCGTGACGAGGCTCACGACCGACGTGACGAACGTACAGAACTCGTATCAGATGATAATACGGGTAGCGGTCCGCGCACCGTTCATGATGATCTTCTCGCTGGTCATGGCGATCAGCACCGCGCCGTCGCTCGCGTGGATCTACCTCACCGTCGTCCCGATCCTCGGGATCGGTCTCGGGTTCATCATGACGCGCGCCCATCCGATCTTCAAGCGCGTTTTCAAGACGTACGACAAGCTCAACCGCACCGTGCAGGAAAATCTGCGCGGGATCAGGGTCGTCAAGGCTTACGTCCGCGAGGACCGAGAGAGAGAAAAGTTCGGCGAGGTGTCGGAGGACATCTACCGCGACTTCTCGCGCGCCGAACGGCTGATCGCCTTCAACGCTCCGCTCATGCAGTTCTGCGCATATTTCTGCATGATAATGGTCTCGTGGTTCGGGGCGAGGATGATAATAGGGAGCGGAGGCGCCGATTTCACGACGGGCAGCCTCACCGCGATGATAACGTACTCGATGCAGATCCTGATGAGTCTGATGATGGTCTCGATGATCTTCATCATGATCGTCATCTCCCGCGCGTCCGCGGAAAGGATCGCCGAGATCCTCGACGAGAAACCCGACATCGTCTCCCCGGAGAACGCCGTGACGGAAGTCGCGGACGGTTCTATCGACTTCGATCACGTTACGTTTTCTTACTCCGACAGATCGGAGAAGCCCTGTCTTGACGATATCGACCTTCATATAAAGAGCGGGGCGACCGTCGGAGTCATCGGCGGCACCGGCTCCTCGAAGAGCACGCTCGTACAGCTCATCCCGCGCCTCTACGACGCCGTGGAGGGATCGGTCCGCGTAGGCGGCGTCGACGTAAGAGAATACGATCTGAAAGTCCTCCGCGACTCGGTCGCCATGGTGCTCCAGAAGAACGTCCTGTTCTCCGGGACCGTAAAGGAAAACCTGAGATGGGGCGATCCGGACGCCACGGACGAGCAGATCGAGCGGGTCTGCCGCCTTGCGCAGGCGCACGAATTCATCGTCGCTCACCCCGACGGGTACGACAGGATGATCGAACAGGGCGGCGCTAACGTGTCCGGCGGACAGAAGCAGAGACTCTGCATCGCCCGCGCGCTGCTCAAGCACCCGAAAGTGCTTATCCTCGACGACTCGACATCCGCGGTCGATACAACGACGGACGCGAAGATCCGCGCCTCGTTCGCCGCAGACATCCCCGACGTGACGAAGATAATCATAGCCCAACGGATCGCGTCGGTCGAGGACGCCGACGTCATAATCGTCATGGACGACGGAAAGATCGAGAGCATCGGAGATCACGCGAAGCTCCTTGAGTGCAGTCCCATATACCGCGAGGTCTGGGAGACTCAGAAGAAGGGGGGTGCGCTCGGTGAATAACGCGAAAAGGCGCGCGACTCCTTACGACGAAAAAGGAAAGATGAAGATCGACTTTAAGTCGTTCCGGCGAGTCCTCAAATATCTCTCTGCGTACAAGATCCGCCTGTTCTTCGTCGCGCTCTGCATCCTCGTCAACGCGATCGCGGGCGTCATCGGCTCGATGTACCTCAAAACGATAATCGACGGGTTCATCACCCCCGTCCTCAAGGACAACATGCCCGCCGATATCGCCGGGCTGACCGCAGCGATCCTCTTCCTCGCCGCCGTTTATCTCTGCGGCGTGATTGCGACGTTCTTCCAGAACAGGATAATGGTCACGGCGTCTCAGGGCGTCCTCAAGAAGATCAGGGACGATCTGTTCTCCCACATGCAGACGCTGCCCGTCAGGTTTTTCGACACGCACACCTACGGCGACGTGATGAGCCGCTATACCTCGGACACCGACACGCTCGAGCAGATGCTCACGCAGACGCTGCCTGAGGTCCTCTCGTCCGTCATCAGGATCACCTCGACGCTCGTCGCGATGTTCATCGTCAGCGTCCCGCTGACGTTCGTCATCCTCACGACCGTTACGCTCGTAATGATCCTCTCCCGCAAGATCGCGGGAAGATCGGGCCGCCATTTCGTCGGCCAGCAGAGGGCGCTCGGCGATCTGAACGGATATATCGAAGAGACGGTCTCGGGTCAGAAGGTCGTCAAGGTATTCAACCACGAGGAAGCGACGACCGAAGAGTTCAGACGGCGCAACGACTTCCTCTGCCGCGAGGCGACGAACGCGCACAAATACGCCAACATCCTCATGCCGATAATGGGCAACCTCGGCCACCTGCAGTACGTCATCCTCGCCGTCGTCGGCGGCGCGCTGGCGGTCGGTCCCGGCTGGCTCACACTCGGCGCGGTCGCATCATTTTTGCAATTGTCTAAAAGCTTCACTATGCCGATCAACCAGCTCTCCGGTCAGATCAACGCGTTCATCATGGCGCTCGCCGGAGCGGGCCGCATCTTTGAGATCATGGACGAGGAGTCCGAGCAGGACGACGGATACGTGACGCTCGCGAACGTGAATATCGACGAGGACGGCGTCATCACCGAGAGCGATACGAAGACCGGAAAATGGGCGTGGCGTCACCCGCACGGGACCGGCGAGATCACGTATACCCCGCTTGAGGGCAAGGTCGAGTTCTTCGACGTCGACTTCGGGTACAACGAGGAGAAGATCGTCCTTCACAACGTCTCGATGTACGCGAAGCCCGGTCAGAAGGTGGCGTTCGTCGGCGCGACGGGCGCGGGCAAGACGACGATCACGAACCTTATCAACCGCTTCTACGACATAGCGGACGGCAAGATCCGCTACGACGGCATAAATATCAACAAGATCAGGAAATCCGACCTTCGCCGGTCGCTCGGGATGGTCCTTCAGGACGTCAACCTGTTCACCGGAACGGTCATGGACAACATCAGGTACGGACGGCTCGACGCGACGGACGAGGAGTGTATCGCCGCGGCGAAGCTGTCGGGCGCGGACGGATTCATCCGCATGCTCCCCGAGGGTTATTCGACGCTGATCTCCGGCGACGGCTCCGACCTGTCGCAGGGGCAGAGACAGCTTCTCTCGATCGCGAGAGCGGCAGTCGCCGACCCGCCCGTGATGATCCTCGACGAGGCGACATCGTCGATCGACACGCGCACCGAGATGATCGTCCAGCGCGGCATGGACGCCCTGATGAAGGGGCGCACGGTGTTCGTCATCGCGCACCGTCTCTCGACGGTCAAGAATTCGAACGTCATCATGGTCCTCGACCACGGCGTCATAATCGAGCGAGGCGACCACGAATCGCTGATAGCCGAAAGGGGCCGGTACTACCGCCTCTACACCGGCGCCGTCGAGCTGGAGTAAACGAAAGGACGTTAACATGAAAAAAGTGATGGTGGTATTCGGCACGAGGCCGGAAGCGATCAAGATGTGCCCACTTGTGATGGAACTCAAAAAGAGAAAATCGCTTGAGACGGTCGTCTGCGTCACCGGTCAGCACCGCGAGATGCTCGATCAGGTGCTCCGCGCGTTCGGCGTCGAGCCCGACTACGATCTGTCGATCATGAAGCAGGGGCAGACGCTCTTCGACGTTACGGTGAACATCCTCGAGAGGATCCGCGCGGTACTCGAAGAGGTCGCGCCCGACGTGGTGCTCGTCCACGGCGACACCTCCACAACGTTCGTCACCGCCCTCGCATGCTTCTATATGCAGATACCGGTCGGCCACGTCGAGGCGGGTCTGCGCACGTACAACATCGCCTCGCCCTACCCCGAGGAGTTCAACCGTCAGGCGGTCAGCATCGTCGCACGGTACAACTTCGCGCCGACGGAGACCTCAAAGGGCAACCTTTTGCGCGAGGGACGCGATCCCGACACGGTCTTCGTGACCGGGAACACGGCGATCGACGCCCTGAAGACGACGGTAAGAGAGAACTACTCCCACCCCGAACTCGACGCGGTGAAGGATTCCCGGCTCATCCTCATAACGGCGCACAGACGGGAAAATCTCGGCGCGCCGATGCACTCGATGTTCCGCGCTATCAGGCGCATCGTCGACGAGCATCCGGACGTCCGTGCGATCTATCCGATCCACATGAATCCCGTCGTGAGGCAGGCGGCCGCCGAGGAACTCGGCGGGTGCGACAGGATCAGGATAATCGAGCCGCTTGAAGTCCTCGACTTCCACAACTTCATGGCGCGCTCGTATATGATACTCACAGACAGCGGAGGGATCCAGGAGGAGGCTCCGTCGCTCGGGAAGCCGGTCCTCGTCATGAGGGACACGACGGAGAGGCCCGAGGGGATCGCCGCCGGGACGCTGAAGCTCGTCGGGACGGACGAGGACGTGATCTACGAGAATTTCAAGCTCCTGCTCGAAGACAAAAACGAGTACGAAAAAATGGCGAAAGCTTCGAATCCTTACGGCGACGGTCACGCGTGCGAGAGGATAGCGGATATACTCGAAAAATAAACGCAAAGAGGGCGGCTTCAAGGGCCGTCCTTTTCTTGCATCCGCACGCGTTTTTTGATATAATTGAAAGGCATACCAACAAAGGAGCACACAAACCGACATGAAAAAAACGATTTCCCTTATCCTCGCGCTGCTTATGCTGACCGGCGTCTTTGCGGCTCTGCCCGCGTCGGCTGCGTTCGTCGACGTCAAAGCCGACAGATGGAGCGCGGGCGATATTTCGTACGCCTTCGACCGGGGATATATGAACGGCGTGGGCGGCGGCAGATTCGATCCCGAGGGGACGATGACCCGCGCGATGGTCGTGACCGTCCTCTTCAGGATGGAGGGCTCCCCCGAGACCGCGTACCGCGCCGATTTCACCGACGTGAAGGACGGCGAGTGGTACTCGCTCCCCGTGATCTGGGCGAAGGACGCGGGCGTCGTTCTCGGCGTCTCGGCGAGTGCGTTCGACCCCGAGGGGAAGATAACGAGAGAACAGCTCACGACGATGCTTTACCGCTATTCGTCGTACAAAAACTACGACCTGTCGCCCGCTGCCGATCTGTCCGCCTTCCCGGACAAAGACAGGATCAGCGACTGGGCGAAGGATTCCCTTTCGTGGGCGGTCGGCGGCGGCTTGCTCCGAGGAACGGACGGAGGACGCCTTGCGCCCGACGGCGACGCGACGCGCGAGCAGTTCGCGGCGATCCTTCACAGATTCGACGACACGTTCTCTTTCGCGTACAGGAACCCCGTCCTCGTCTCCCGCTATACCGAAAAGGAATACCCGCTCGCGTCCGACGCGGACTTCTTTGTATCGACCGACGGTTCGGATGAAAACGACGGCTCGCTCGCTCATCCTTTCGCAACGTTCGCTCGCGCGGCCGAGGCGGTACGCTCTCTCGATAAAACGGGACGGAGCGGTATCAAAGTCGCGTTTATGGCGGGCGATTACGGCCCTCTCTCCGTTCGTCTCACGCCTGAGGACGGCGGGACGCCCGATTGCCGCGTCGTCTACTGCAAATACGGCGACGGCGACGTCACGTTCAACGACGGATTCGACGTGAAAGCCGAGGACTTCGCGCCGATCGGCGAAGAGGAAAAAGACCTGTTCCGCGGAAAGGCGAAAGATAACGTTTACGTCGCGGACGTCTCGGGCAAGATCGGCGGATACGACGTCGAGACGCTCGTCTTCTCCGACTCGCGCGAGATGACGGTCGCGAGATATCCGAACAAATACGACGACAACACCGACAACCTTCTGCTCAAAGCCGCAGAGACGACGAGCGTCACCACGATGCGTATGCTGAATTCGCTCCTCAAAAACAGGATCGCCAAATATCACACGCTCGACGGGCTCAAGATGTACGGCTTTCTGACCTTCGGGTGGTACAAGGAAACGCTCTCGATCGCGGACTATAATTTCGAGACCGGCGACTTCTACGTCCCCGATCACAAAAAAGCCCGTTCCGCCGACTGGACGGGAGGACTCAGATACGAGATCGACGAAGAGGGCAACGTGCTCTGCAAGGACGACGTCGACCTCTGCCTGCTCAATATATCCGAGGAACTCGACGCTTCGGGCGAGTACTGGATCGATACGGCAAGCGAAAAGATGTACGTTTACGGCGAGCCGGAGAATTACCACATAATCGCCGGCACTTCTCCCATGATCTCGGGCGAAGGCGTCACGAACGTCTCCTTCGTCGGACTTGACTTTTACAACGCGGACGACGGTTTTATCAGCATCGCGGGCGACGGCATAACGGTCGACGGATGCTCCTTCTCGGGCTGCGGCAGCGAGTTCGGCGTTCATATTGACCTCCCCGAGGACGCGAACGGCGGAGCCGTCGCGCTCGGAACGGCGGTCAGAAGCTCTGAATTCTCGAACTGCGCCGGGAACGGACTCTTCATCGAAGGCTGCCGCAAGGGAGCCAACATTCTGAAGAACCGCTCGAACGTGACGGTCGACAACAACTTTTTCACCGAGTGCAACCTCAGAGAGGCGAACACCGGCGCGCTCCGCCTGCTCGTATCGGGGGCGAACGTCTCTCACAACTACTTCTACAGCACGGCGTGGGAGGGAATGGACTACCGCGGGACTGCGTTCCTCACGGCTGAGTACAACGTGTTCGAGCGTATCTGCTACAACGGCGACGATACCGGAGCCGTCAACTCCTACGACGGCGAGGAGGCGGAGGGCAACGTGATCAGAAACAACCTGTTCCTCGCGGGGACCGCCGGCACCGTCGGAAGATACTGCGCGTATCTTGACAACTCGTGCGGGACGGAGTTCTGCTTCAACCTCATTTACAACTGCGGCATCGCCGTGATGAGCAACGGCAACAGGAACAACTCGATCCACCACAATATGATCGTCAACACGTACGACGACGAGCCGGCGGGGATAACGATCAAGGACGAGGGAACGGCAGCCGTGCTCGAGGCAGGCGCGACCGGCGACTTCTCGAAGGTGACGAATGCCGACAACTATAAGAGGTGGAAATCGCTGCTACAGAAGATAGAGACGAACGACGAGTGGCGCGCCGCCGCCGAGGCGAATGCGCCGTGGATTTTCGACCTGACGTACGACCTCGGCAGATGGGCAGAGCCCGGATTCGTGCTCAACGCCGCCAACGACGTATACTGCAACGCCGCGATCTCGGCATCCGGCAAAGGATTCGAGTTTAAGAATACGGTGACCGACTACGGCGAATATCACGACAACGCCGGATATACCCTCGAAGAAAACCCGCTGTTCGTCAACCCCGCGACGGGCGACTACAGAGTCAAAGACGGCGCGGGATTCGACGGGTTCGAGTTTGAAAAAATCGGTCGTTATTGATTCTTCTTGCTCTGCATGCAGAGCAAGAAGGTCGCCGGGAAGCACCCGTAAAACGGGACCCGACCCATTTCATCCGGCTTCGCCGGAACGCAGAATTTTACGCCGGCTGACATGAAGTGCCAAACGCAAAAAAGCCCGCTGTTCGCGACCGAACAGCGGGCGATTTTCTTTTATTTCCTGTCTATCCTAAGCAGCTTAAGTCCGGCGGGGAGGAAGTAGTACTCGCCGTCGCCGTCGTCTCCGACCTTGCCGCACTGCTTTCCGTTCAGGCGGACCTCCGTGAGCGAACACTTTTCGGCGTCGTGCGCGATCCTGACGACTCCGTAATGCTTCGTGACCGCGTGAACGACGCAGAGGTACTCGACGCCGTCTTCATCCTCGAAGAACGAAACGATCGCCTCGTCGTCGGGTCTTATCGACCTGACCAGCTCGTGGGTACCCTCGGTGAATTCCGGGAAGACGCCGCGGTCGCTCTTGACGGCGTACGTCTTTTTATGCCTCAGCTTCATAAAGATCTCGCCGTAGTTGTCGGAAAATCTTCTCTGGCAGCGAAGCATAGCCCAGTACGCCTCGGTCTTGTTGCCGTACTCGTCGATCGGCGAACCTACCAGCTCGTTCGCGCCGACTCTGTCGTAGAAGCGGAACCACATTATCCCGCGCAGACCGAGTGCGGCGGACATATTGATCTGCCAGCGGATATCGGTCTCGTTCGGAGCCGCGAAAACGTGGTGGCCGGAGGAGAGCAGGCATCCCCAGACGTCGCATCCCGACTCCTTGCCCATCTCGACCATCGTGCTGACGGTCTCGAAGAAGATCGTCTTCCCGCCTCCGTCGTTCACCATCTGGCTGTATTCGTCGAAGGTGAAAACGTCTATGCCCGTCTCTTCCCTGACTCGCTTCATCCACTCGCCGGGCGTTCTGCCGCCGAGATCGTCTTTTGAGAAGTCGACCGTGCCGCCGCGGTAGTTGAGGAACGGGGTGAGATGCGGGGCGATCTCCTTGTTGATCCTGATGCAGTTGTACGCCGCCTCGATCGTCTCGCCGCCGCGCGGCTCGTCGCCGACGCACAGCCCGTAAAGCGCTTTATAGTGGCCTATTTTGTCGACGATCCCCTCGACCCTTTTTCTGTATTCCTCCTCGCCGAGGGCGAGATAGTCCCCGTAACCGACGTCCGTGACGTTTGCGATCAATTTGATCCCTCTCTTCTCCGCACGTTCAAGGTACGGGGTGAGCGAGCCGACGTTATCGTGTCTGACCGCCGGGGTCATCGGTACGGTCATTCCGCAGTCCGCCCACACGTCGACCTCGTCCGGCGTGAACTCGTTTATCGGCGCGTAGACCCACATCGTAAAATCAAATCTTTTTTCCATTGTTTCCCCTCCGTTATTTATCGTCGGAATAGTATAACATAAATACAAAGAAAAAGAAAGGTATTACATCAACGTTTCCCGAAAGAACGGCGCCCTCCGCCGCGATGAGCAGAAGGCGCCGCTTTTTTGTTATTTTTTATCGATCCTGAACAGGTGAAGCGCCGCCGGGATAGGGGTGAACTCGACGAAGCCCTCGCCCGACTCGCAGTCCGCCTGCGGTCCGTCGGGGCGCGTCTCGACCGCGCCGTTCATCGTCAGCTCGACGAGAGAATAGCGGCTCTTGTCGAGGTAAACGTATACGTCGCCGTAAAACCTCGTCTCAAGGTCGACGATAACAAGGTATTCTCTTCCCTCCGCGTCCTCGAAGAACGAGACGAGCGTGCCGTCGTTCGCCTTTATATCCTTTATCGCCTCGTGGCATCCGGGGCCGAACGTCGGGAATACTCCCCAATCGCTCCGTACGAGGTAGTTCTCCTTCAGGCGCAGCTTCATGAAGATCTCGCCGAAATGGTTCGAGAAGCGGCGCTGGCAGCGCTTCAGGGCGTAATACGCCTCGGACTTGTCGCCGAACTCGTCGATCGGAGAGCCGTAGTACGATATCACGTTCTCTCTGTCGTAAAGACGGAACCACAGAACGCCGCGCATACCGAGCGCCGCGGCTGTGTTGATCTGCCAGCGGTAGTCGACCTCGGTCGGGGGAGCGTACACGTGGTGACCGGAGGAGAGAAGGCACGCCCAGACGTCCGAGTCGCCCGCCCCGCGGCCCGCGTCCGCCCATTGTCTGACCGCCCCCAGATACCACGCCTTTCCCGTATCGTTGATCTGCTGGGTGTAGTCGTCAAAGCAGATCTCGTCCGATCCGGTCTCTTCGTAAACGCGCTTCATCCAGCCGTTGAAATCCAGGCCGCCGAGCTGTTCGTCCATACTGAGCGTATCGCCTCTGTAGTTAAGATACGGGGTAAGGTGCGGGGCGAGCTTCTTGTTGATCCGGATCGCCTCGAGAGACGCCGCCATATTCTCCTTCGTTCCCGGCTCGTCGCCGATGCAGAAGCCGTGAACGGCGGGATGACTGCCGAGCGCGTCGTAAAGCGGCTTTATCCCCGCCTCGTAGCCCTCCGCGCCGAGTTCGACGTAAGCGCGGTAACTCATGTCCTCGTAGTTGACGATCGCCTCGACTCCGAGTTCCTTCGCCTTATCGAGCCACGGGAGCAGAAGCTTCGGGTCGTCGCGGCCGACGTACGTCTTCGGGAGCATCGGGAGATTTATCCCGAGATCCGCCCAGGTGTCCATCTCGTCGGGAGTGAACTCGCAAAGGTCGTTGTAGGTCCACATTGAGAATACGAATTTTTTGTTTTTCATTTTTATTTCCTCACGATCTTATAAAGCTGAAGTCCGGCGGGGATGATCGAGATCTCGCTCCCGTTTTCTCCCCTGACGAGCGATTCGGAAGCGCCGTTCATCGTTACGTCGTACAGAGCGTACTTTTCGCGGTCGTAGTAGAACTCGAGCATCCCGTAGAAGCGCGTCTCGCTGTCTACGACGCACATATACTCGTACCCGTCCTCTCCGTCGAAGAAGGAGATTATAGTTTCGTCGTTCGCTTTGATATTCTCGATAACGTCGTGGCATCCGGGCCCGAATTCCGGGAAGACGCCGCGGTCGCTTTTTACGGCGTACGTCTTCTTGTGGTTGATGCGCATGAATATCTCGCCGTAGTTGGCGGAGAACCTGCGCTGGCAGCGTCTCAGCCCGTAATATCCCTCCGTCTTCGTTCCGAACTCGTCGATCGGAGAACCGTAGTAGCCTATCGCCGTAATGCGGTCGTACAGACGGAACCACAGTACGCCGCGCAGACCGAGCGCCGCGGCGGTGTGTATCTGCCAGCGGTAGTCCACCTCCGTCTGAGGCGAGTAGACGTGGTGCGCCGAGGAGAGCAGACAGCCCCAGATCTCGGAGCGGTCCGCGGCCTTCGCCGCCTCGACGAGCTTGGCGGTCGCCCTGAGGTGAGCGGTCTTGCCGCCTCCGTCGTTGACCGCCTGAGCGTAGGAGTCGAAGCAGATCTCGCGCGCTCCGCTCTTCTCGTATGCGTATCTCATCCAGCCCGAAAGATCGCGTCCGCCGAGCCTCTCGTTATCGAAATCGGCGATGGCGCCCGTGTAGTTGAGGAACGGATCGAGATGGGGAGCGAGCTTTTTGTTTATCCGGAGCGTCTCGGCGGACGCCTCGAGATCATCCTTATTGTCCGGCTCGTCGCCGATGCAGAAGCCGTGAACGGCGGGATGGTCGCCGAGCGCGTCGTAAAGCGGCTTTATTTTCGCCTCGTATTTTTCCGGACCCAGCCTGCGGCACTCGTCGTAGCCCATGCCGCCGTAGTTGACGATCACCTGAACTCCGAGCTCCTTCGCCTTGTCGAGCCAGGGGATAAGGATCGACGGATCGTCCCTGTCGATATCGGCCGACGGGAGCATCGGGATTGTCATTCCGAGATCGACCCAAGTTTCGATCTCATCGGGCGTGAACTCGCTGATATTGTTGTAAGTCCACATGCTGAATACGAATTTGTCGTTCATTGCGTTGTCCTCCGTTTTTACGTGTCTTCACAGGGTAACTTCCATTACTCTAATATAACATAAATTTGAAGAAAAAGAAAGTTTTTTATATCGCCGGCAGACGTTTTTTTCAGCTGACGCGCCTTCTTTCCCCGAATTAATCGGTTATACGAAAAACGGTAAAAAGCCATTCACACACGCCTGATATAATTTTTTTGAAAAAAAGTGTGACGAAACGGACCGAAAATCGGTCTTTATAGATGAAAGGCCTTATCGAAACCCACTCGGAAGGAGAATAGCGTGGAAGATATTCAGATAGTGGATCTTTACTGGGCGCGCTCGGAGACGGCGATAACCGAGACCGCCGACAAATACGGCCGGTACTGTTATTCGATCGCCTACGGCGTCCTGCACGACGACGGAGACAGCGAGGAGTGCGTCAACGACACGTGGATGAGCGCTTGGGGCGCGATGCCGGATCAGCGGCCGGCAAAACTGTCGCCGTTTCTCGGCAGGATCACCCGCAAACTGTCGCTGAAAAGATGGGAGAGGGCCTCGGCGAAAAAGCGCGGAGCCGGCCAGGTGCCCCTCGCGCTCGACGAGCTGAGCGACTGCATCCCGACCGACGGCGACGCGGAACGGATAGCCGACGATATCACGCTGACGGACGCCCTGAACCGCTTTCTCGCGTCGCTCGACTCGGACAAGAGAAAGATATTCATGCGCCGGTACTGGTATTTCAGTCCGGTCGCCGAGATCGCGGCAGACTTCGGGATATCGGAAAGCCGGGTCAAAATGACCCTGCTGCGCTGCCGCAAAGAACTGAAAAAACATCTGGAGAAAGAAGGTGTTGAACCGTGACGGAAAAACGGATACTGAACGCCCTCGAACAGGTGGACGAGAGATTCATAGAAGAAGCCGCGCCGACGGGCGTCAAAGCGGAAAAAGCGCCGAGCAGGCGAAGCTATACGGGCCTCAAGCGCGCCCTGCTCATCGCCGCGGCGGCCATCGCGACGGTGTGCTGCCTGTTCATGCTGAACGCGAACGTCAGAGCCGCGATCGCCGGCTTGTTCACGGGAAAGGACAGCCACGGCTGGACGGTCGTCAGTTTCGGAGACCCCGACGAAAAGAACGGATTCGATATCACGAAAGTCACCCTGAATTACGTCCCTGACGGACTTCATCTTCCGGAAAAGGAAGAGATCGAATACGAATACGGCGGCGACCGATCCCCGTATTACCGCTATATCGCCATGGAGGCGGACGGACCCCGCGTAACGGACGGTCCGGATAACTCGCCCCGCGTCGAGATCAGCGTCTACCGGACGGAAAACTGGAGAATGAAATACAACGAAGAAGAAAGCGATCCGTTTGAAGACACTTATACCCCGACGACGGTCAGAGGTATGTTCGGCTTTGAGGTACTGTATCCGGACGACGGCTTGGTACACGGTCAGCTGCTCTTCGGCGACAGGAACGTCACCGTATCGGTCTCTTTCGCCAATATCAGCGAGGATGAACTGATGAAGATCGCCGAAGGCATAGTCTGGGAATAAAGGAGGGCGCTGACTTATGAAAAAAGACAGAATAATAAGCGACGGGCAGAGCGTCACCGTGAAGCGAAAAGGGCGCAAATGGCTCGCACGGGGCGCCGCGATCGTGCTCGCCGCGATCATTCTCACGTCCGGGATCCTGATGCTGAACCCGGGCGTCAGATCCGCTGTGTTCGGAGTCTTCTCCGGCCGGAGCAGCGAGGTGATCAAAGACGGTTCCCTGTACGGCGTCAGGATCGGCTATCTCCCTGAGGGATTCACGGCGGATCACGAGTGCGCCACGGTCGAATACGGGAAATACGGCGAGCCGACGTGCCGCCGGATCGAATTTGTAAGAGAGTCGGAACTCGAATATCTGAAAGAGCCGTGGGTTGGGGAGGTCGACGGGTTTTCGGGCTACAATCCCCCGAGGATCGAAGTCGTGATCGGCCGCCCGGGGACGGGCGTCGTTCCCGATGATCTGTCGGAGCTCGACGACGGGTTGTACGCCGAAGACGTAACGTTCGGGAAAACGCAGGGCCAGGTAGCGTTCGCCGGGAAGTTCGAGCTCCATAACTATCAGAACGATTGGGTGAACAGTTACTGGATCCTTCTTTACGGAGAAGACGTCACGGTCATGGCGTCGGTATCGGGCTTTGAAGACGACGACGTGATAAAATTCGCCGAGGGGATCACGTGGTGACACCCGCCGGACGGATCTGAAAGGAGAAACAAAAATGAAAAGAAAAGCACTTACCGCGCTCGCGACGGCGATACTGCTCGCAGCTCTGATCCTCGTTTTCGCGTCGTGCTCGAACAATGAGAGCGCGCCCGCGACGTCGGGAGAAGAGAGCGTCTCCGAGATCACGCTGCCGAAATATGACCCCACCGTGACCCTGGCAAACGATCAGGAGGAGGCGCTGGCGGAATACTACGCCCTGAAAGAGGGCGATCTCTCACAACTCGGGAAATACTGGTACGGGACCGTATCCGAAAAAATAACCGCCGAGGGCGCAAGAATGGAATCGGAATTATACGGGCGGCGACTGTATCACTACGCCGCGCCGATCGTCGTGCTCCGGGAAAAACTGGACGAAATGGTAGCGAAAGCGGAAGAAGATCACAAAGACGACCGCGACCCCTCGTTCGAGTTTGTAAAGGTCAAATTGTTTGGGTTTTACGCGCTTAAAGAACTCGATCCGAACCTGAACGAGGATCAGAAGAACGAACTGATCCGGGAAATGCGCGACGAGTATTCGATCGACGTCACAAAGACGAACGACGTTTACGTTCTCGATCCGAACGTCTCTCCCGACCGCATGAAGGAATTGGAGGGCTACTTCACCGAGTATTTCGGATATACGCTCGAGGACGCAAGGGACGACGCGCGCGAAGCGGGGATGGCGGACGCCGATCTGATCGGAACGGTCGATCCGTATTTCGTATTCGAATATTCCGATCGCGGCGATATCGTCTCGTCGGTCGAATACTCGGACGAGGCGCTCGAGCGGCTCGAGGCGCTGTGCCGGGAACTGAAGGACGGGAACGGCGAGCCGCTCTGTTACGGCAAGTACGAATACGTTCCGATAGACAGGCAGTACGCGCAGTACGACGAAGATTTCAGAATGCTTCAGGACGAGTATAAGAAATGTACGGGAGACGAACTGCTCGAGTTATACAAGATCACTCTCAGGGAAAAGAAGACAGGCGAGACGTCCGCCCTGACGGGAGAATACCGGGCGTACTCCCGCGAAGAGAGGACCACGACCGTGTTCGACGTAATATTCGTTCACACTTCAAGGGGCTGGGAGGCCGAGACGATCGCTTTCCCGTGGGGCGGCTCGGCGAGAAGACTGCTGCTGGACTACTCGGCAGCTATCAAAGAACCGGAAGGAGTAATAGAATGAAAAGAAACGTCTTTACCGCGCTCACGCTCGCCGTCCTGCTCTTTGCCCTGACTCTCGTTTTCGCGTCGTGCTCGAACGGCGGCGGCACGCCCGCGCGAACCGACGGGCCGGACGCCACCGTCACCGCGGCGCCCGAAGAGGACCCCACCGCGGAAATAAGCGACGAGGTCGCGGCGGCGCTGGAGGATTACTACGCCCTGAAACAGGGAGACTTTTCACAGCTCGGAAAATACTGGTACGGGACCGTCTCGAGAAAAATAACCGCCGAGGGCGCAGAAATGGAATCGGCAATATACGGGCGGCGGCTGTATCACTACGCCGCGCCGATCATAATGACGGCTGAAAGATGGGACGAAATGTGGGCGGAAGCGAACGGGAAATTCGCGGACGACCCCATGCTCGAGTTTGTCCGGGCGAAACTTGAGGGGCTTTACGCGGAATATGATCTCTCGAAGGCTGTGTCGGAGCGGGCAAAGGACGGTATGACGAACACGTTCGCGGACCGATACTCCATAGATATCACGAAGGCCGGCCCGCTTTACGTTCTCGACGCCAGCGTCTCCCCCTCCCGCCTGGAGGAACTCGGGGGATACTTTGATGAGTATTTCGGATATACGCTGGAGGACGTAAGGGACGCCGCGCGCGAAGCGGGGATGACGAATGCGGACGAGATCGGAACGGTCGATCGGTATTTCGTATTCGAATATTCCGATTTCGGCGAGATCGTCTCGTCGGTCGAATACTCCGAAGAGGCGCTGGAGAGGCTCGAGGCGCTGTGTAAAGCATCGTCGGACGACGCCGGCGAGCCGCTCTGCTACGGCAGGTACGAATATACGGTGACCGACGCGAAGGCCGTGTCTGACGGTGAAGATTTCAAAATGCTCCGGGACGAGTACAAGGAAAGTACCGGAGACGATCTGCTCGAGATCGTCAGGGTCACCCTGAAAGAGAAGAAGATCGGGCAGACGGCCGCCGCGACGGGAGAGTACCGTGAACTCGCCGCCGAAGATCAGACCGAGACCGTGTTCGACGAGATATTCCTCAAGACGTCAAGAGGCTGGGAGCCCGAGCGTATCGACTTCCCGTGGGGGGACTCGGCAAGAAGGGTGCTGCTGCTCTACGTGGAAGTTTTCGACAATTAAACAGTAAAAAAAAGGCTTTCGGAACGTGAACTGCCCCAATATGTACGGACAGCACAAAAAAGGGT
>JAFWPR010000008.1 GCA_017545225.1 Clostridia bacterium | reverse complement strand
TTGCGAGAAACCTCATAAAACTCTCCGGATTCAAACCGGACGAGGATATCAAGATCGTATATACCGGTCTGCGCCCGGGCGAGAAACTCTACGAGGAAAAACTGATGGCGGAGGAAGGGCTTCAAAAGACGGACAACGACCTCATCCACGTCGGCAAACCGATCCCGTTCGGGACGGACGAATTCCTGAAACAGTTATTGACGCTCATGAAAGCGGCGTACGGAAACGACGAAGACATCAGAAGTATTGTCGAGCAGATCGTTCCGACGTATCATCCCGAGAACGCGGGAGAATAAAAAAGGACTTAATCGAAATTTAAACGTTACGGCGGGGGAACAACTCTGCCGTAATATTTTAGCGGGAGGCTCAGAGAAAAAAACTCCCACGGAGAGCAAGCATGAAAAAAACCGTTAAATGGATCCTCACGGTCATGTCGATCCTTGTGATGGCGTTCATTTTTATAATGTCCGCTCAGTCGGCGTCAAAGTCTTCGGATGAGAGCAGCGGGATAGGCAGGATCATCGGTCAGATCATTTTCAGGGATTTCAAAGACTGGACCTCATCTGAGCAGATCGGCTTCGTGGCGGGGATCAACCACTCCGTCAGGAAACTCGCTCACTTTATCGAGTTCGCCGTTCTCGGCTCCGTTTTCCACCTTACGCTGTCGGCGTGGGGTATGAAACCAAACGTCGCGCTTCCGGTCTCGTTCGGAGCAGGCGCTTTTTACGCCGCAACCGACGAGTTCCACCAGCTGTTCGTCGAAGGGCGGTCCGCTGAGTTCACCGACGTTTTGCTTGACTCGGCGGGAGTTGCGTTCGGATGCCTTGTCGTATGGCTTATTCTGACCGCCGTTTTGAGAAGACGCGCGAAAAAAGGAGAAGCGGCGGCGTCCGCTTCGGGTACGTGATATGAAAGAATACGTTTACGCCGATCACGCGGCGACGACTCCCCTTTGCCCCGACGCGCTCGGGGCTATGCTCCCGTGGATGGCCTCGGGATACGGAAACGCATCTCAGCCCCATTTTTCGGGTCTGCGCGCCCGTGAAGCGATCGATGATGCGCGCGGAACGATCGCCGGTCTGCTCGGCGCGTCGCCCGACGAGATATTTTTCACCTCCGGCGGTACGGAGAGCGACAACTGGGCGATCCGCGGGTTCTCACGTACGGACGGGAAAAGACTGATCATCTCGTCCGCGATCGAGCATCACGCGGTACTCAATGCGTGCCGCGAAGCGGAAAGGGAACTCCGCGCCAAAGCACAGACCGTTCCCGTCAACGCCGACGGCGCCGTCGGTCCTGCCGCGCTTTCGGAGCTATTGGCAGCAGAAGAAACGGTCCCTACGCTCGTTTCGGTAATGCTCGCGAACAACGAGATCGGAACGGTCGAGCCGATCGGTGAGTTGGCGCGGGTCGCGAAGAGCAGGGGCGCGTATTTTCACACCGACGCGGTCGCGGCGGCGGGGAAGATACCGATCGACGCGGGAGCCCTCGGCGTCGATATGCTCTCGGCGTCCGCCCACAAGTTCGGCGGACCGCAGGGAGTCGGTTTTCTTTACGTAAAAAAAGGGACTCCGCTGTGCCCCCTCCTTTACGGCGGTTCGCAGGAAAACTCGATGAGGGCGGGAACGGAGAACGTCGCCGGTATCGTCGGCGCGGCGGCGGCGCTCAGATCGTGCTGTGAAAAAATGAAAGAAGAGGCGGATCGGTTGTTCCGCCTTGAAGAACGGCTGATCGACGGTCTTCGCGGCGCCGACTTTATAAGAAACGGCGCGGCTGATCACGTCCCCGGGCTTGTCAGCCTCTCGTTCCGCGGCGTCGACGGCGAGTCGATCCTCCACAGACTTGACCTCAAGGGTATCGCGATCTCCACCGGCGCGGCGTGCGACAGCGTCAGAACGAGAACGTCACACGTCGTCGACGCGATCGGCGTTCCCGACGAGTACGCGAAAGGAACCGTCCGGATCTCCTTCGGACGGGATAATACTGAAGAAGACGCTGACAGGATCGCCTCGGAACTCCTGGCTGTTATAAAGGAAAAAATATGATAACAGACGATATTCTCGAATCCCTGTTCGCCCTTAGGGACGAAAAATACGCCGCGTTCCAGACGGGGCTGATCCCGACCGCGTCGGCGGATTATTTCATAGGAGTAAGAACGCCGGAACTGCGCCGCCTCGCAAAAGAATTCGGCGCGCGCGACGACGTCGGCGAATTCCTCGCCGTCCTGCCGCACCGGTATTTCGACGAGAACCAGCTTCACGCCTTTATCCTCTCGGGTATGAAGGACTACGACCGCTGTATCGCGGGCGTAAACGCTTTTCTGCCGTACGTCGACAACTGGGCGACTTGCGACCAGATGTCGCCTAAAGTCTTCAAAAAGCACAAAACCGAACTTCTCTCCGAAATAGAAAAGTGGCTCAGGTCCGACAAAACGTATACCGTCCGTTTTGCGATCGGTATGCTGATGGAGCATTTCCTCGGCGAAGATTTCGATATCTCTTACCCCGAAACGGTCGCAGCGATCCGCTCGGAGGAGTACTACGTCCGCATGATGGCGGCGTGGTATTTCGCCACCGCGCTGGCGAAGCGGTACGACGAGGTCCTTCCTTTCATAGAACGGAAAAAACTCGACCCGTGGACGCACAACAAGGCGATCGGGAAGTCGATCGAGAGTTACCGTATCACCGACGAGCAAAAGAACTATCTCAGGTCTTTGAAGATCAAAAGGAACGCGGGAAACGGGGAATAAATGAAAGTCGAAGTAATAAGGAGCAGACGCAGGACGCTCTGCGCGTCCGTCAAAGACGGCGTTCTGACCGTACGCGCACCGCTTCACGTGACCGACGCGGAGATATCCCGATTCCTCGAAAAGCACCGCGCCGCCATCGACAAACTGGCGGCAAGAGCGGAGCAGTTCGAGAGGGAAAAGGCGTCGATCCGCAAACTCTCGCCCTCCGAGATCGACGCTCTTTACGAAAAGGCGAGAGCAGTCGTCCCCGGGCGGGTGGCGTATTACGCCCCGCTCGTCGGCGTGACGTACGGGAGGATCACGATCCGCCGTCAGAGATCGAGGTGGGGAAGCTGCTCGTCAAAGGGCAATCTCAGTTTCAACTGTCTTCTGATGCTGACGCCGCCCGAGGTGATCGACTGCGTCGTCGTCCACGAACTGTGCCACCGCAAAGAGATGAACCACTCGAGGCGGTTTTACGCCGAGGTCCTGCGCGTTTTTCCCGGTTACCGGGAAGCTGACAGGTGGCTCCGGGAAAACGGAAAACTGATCCTGGCATCGGTCGAAGAATGAAAACGGCTGTGCCGGCGCTTTTGCGCGGTCCGGCCGATTTTTTGAAAACATGTGAGAACTTTTCCGGGTATTTTCGACTAATGGGTGAATCCGGAAGAAAGGAGAAACGGTATGACCGGCGACTCCGCGGTGCTTGAAAGCTATAAGAGATACGCGTCGGGCGACGACTCTGCCCTCGGCGAGATAATACGCGCGTACGCCGACGGGATGACGTTTTTTACAACGACGCTCGTGAAAAACCCGGACGACGCCGAGGAGATAGTTTCCGACGCGTTCGTCGAGATAGCGCTGAAGAAAAAGGCGTTCCGCGGCGAGTCCGCGCTTAAAACGTACCTTTACGCGATCTGCCGTCACAAGTCGATCGACCTGATACGCAAGAGAGCGCGCAGAGGCGAGATCGTCTCGCTCGACGACGGGCAGACGGCTGACGTCGAAACGCTCGAGGGCCGCGTTCTCAGATCGGAACGCGACGCCCGGATCCACGCCGCGATGGAGGAACTGTGCGAGGAATACAGAGTCGCCCTTTACCTCGTCTATTTCGAGGGGATGAGCCACGAGGAAGTGGCCAGGGCGATGAAAAAGAGCCGCAAGCAGACCGAAAATACCGTCTTCCGCGCGAGGCGCGCTCTGCGCGCGCTTCTTGAAAAGGAGGGGATCACCTGTGAAAACGTATGATGAAATGACCTCTGAGGTCCTGGAAAAGGTAAAAAACGAGAAAAAAAGAAGACGCGGCGCCGTGAAAAAGATAACCTCCGCGGCGCTTGCTCTCGTGCTCGTTGGCGGCGGTATTTTCGCCGCGTACCGATCCGGCGCGCTGACGGGGAATGTCACACCCGTCGAGATCGGAGGGGTTATTGCCGCCGCGAACGATTACGGCGACGTCTACGACCTGCTTTCTTTTACTTCCGACGCCGACAGGGACGCTTACGGGGTAATCGAAAAAGAAACGACCTGGGGCACGGTCGATTATATGGAAGACGAGGCGCCGAACGACGGTTTAGAGCTGAGCGGAACTTCTGAGATCGCTGAAGACGGCGGCTACTCGAAGACGAACGTTCAGGTCGACGGGATCGACGAGGCGGACGTCGTAAAGACGGACGGAAAGTATATATACGCCGTCAGTTACCAAAATTTATATATTCTTTCCGCGGAAAACGGTCAGCTTGATACTGTTTCGAAAGTCCATTTTATGGATCCGGACGGCTTGTTCACACCCGGCGGAACGTTTTCACAGGACGACGGGACCGATCCTTTCGGCGTACTTTATATCAGTGCCGTATGGCAGGACACCGAAATATTTGTTGACGGCGACCGGCTTGTCATCGTCGCCAAAACGTACAACATGCAGGGCGACGGTCCGTCCGTCGGACATTCGTATTTCACCGCAGCCGTTTACGATATTGCGGACAGAACGGCTCCGACGCTTATTTCGACGGTGTCGGTCAGCGGAGACGGCGTGTCGAGCCGCCTGACGGACGGTAAACTCTATCTCGTCGCGGCTGACAGATATTACGGCGAGCCCGACAGAGACGATCCCGAATCGTATATACCGTCGGTTTACAAAAACGGCGAGGCGGAACTCGTCTCCCCCGGAGCGATATATTGCGGCTCGGAAGAAAGCGCGTGCGAATACCTGAACGTCATGGAAATCTCCGTCTCCGACGCATCCGTCGTCTCGTCGCTCTCGCTTCTCGGATACGACGGCGAGATAATGTATCAGAGCGCGGACAGTATTTACGCGGCGCGGACAGATTACAAGGACGAGGAAACGCGCACCGAACAGGACGGGATCACCACCGAGGTCTATAAATGCGATCACGGGACCGTCCTTGTAAGAATTAACGCGGGCGGAGAACTCGCCTTCGCGGGTTCGGCGTACCTTGACGGATCTGTTCACAACAGCTTTTCGATGGACGAATACGGCGGATATCTTCGCGTCGTGACAAGCGTCAGCCACGAAACGTACGTATCAAAATGGCGCTTGAACGAGCAGAACTCCGAGCCGTCCGACACCGACGTGGTATACTACGGCGCAGGAGTCGGAGACGGCGACGCCGCGAATTACGGAGTGATCGATTACGACGATCCGTACCCGTATTACGACCCGATCGAATATATCAGCGAGGACTGGAACGACGATATGTACAACAACCTGTACGTACTCGACTCCTCGATGAACGTGACGGGCAAGCTCGAGGGTCTCGCTCCGGACGAGAGGATCTATTCCTGCCGTTTCGAAGGCGCGGACGGATACTTCGTCACGTACCGCGAGACGGATCCCCTGTTCCACGTGGATCTTTCCGATCCGACGGCTCCCCGCGTTATCGACGAGCTCAAGCTTCCCGGCCACTCGGACTATCTCCAGAGGTTCGGAGATCTGCTCTTCGGTTTCGGCGCGGACGATGAGGGATACCTCAAACTGTCGATGTTTAAAGAGGACGGAAACGGCGCGATGAGCGAGATCTCGACGCTTCCGATCCCCGGCGCGTATTACAGCGAGGTCGCGTACGACCACCACGCGATCCTTGCGGACGCGGGACGCGGTATCATCTGCTTCGGCGCCGCAACGTTGGATGAGAACGATAACAGCCCGTCAAAATTCTATATCGTCTTTTGGAACGGTCAGTCTTTCGAGATAAAAATGGCGGCTCCCGTCGGCGACTGGTCCGAAGCGATCCGCTCCCTTTATATCGGCGATTTCATCTATCTGTACGTCAAAGGCAATTATTCCGGTAATACGGTGACCTCGTTCAGTCTTTCGACGTTTGAACAGGCGGACAGGGAAGAACTCGACCCGCCGGAACTCGACCCCTGGCATTACGGCCCCATTGATTACGTCACGTACGACTGAGCGAACGTGAATAAGGCGGCGCCGGTCCCCTTTGCGGGACCGGCGCTTTTCATATGAACGGCTTAATGTTGTTATTTGCGCCCCCGTGTGTTAAAATGAAATACGAAGAGTTCGTTTCCGGAGGGATTCCATGGACAAAACGGCGGTCATCGTGCTTTCGAGAATAAAAGAACTGACGGAAAATAAACGGCGCGTGACCGTCGCGATCGACGGGCGGTGCGCCTCGGGCAAGTCCACTCTCGCGGACGCGCTCGCCGCGCGCCTCGGATGCGCCGTTTTCCATACCGACGACTATTTTCTGCGCCCCGAACAGCGAACGCCCGAACGGCTCGCGACGCCCGGCGGGAACGTGGACCGCGAGCGGCTGCTCGCCGAGGTCGTCCTTCCGCTTGAGAGGGGAGAGGAAACCGTCGTCCGCCGCGCGTACGACTGCAAAACGGGGAAGATGACGCCGCCGGTTGAAACGAAAGTCGGGCCGGTCGCGATCGTCGAGGGCTCCTACAGCTGTCATCCCGATCTGTGGGATCACTATGATCTTCGGGTTTTCCTCACCGTCCCGGCCGAAGAACAGATGCGCCGTATCACGGCGCGCGAGGGAGAAGCCGCGGCGGAGATCTTCAGGACAAAGTGGATCCCGCTCGAGGAGGAGTACTTCAAAGCGTACCGAATATCGGAACGCTGCGACTTCTGTTTCTCCACGGACGTATGAGCCATATTTGATGGACTGTCGCAGGCAGATGCAGAATCGCCGTTCTTTCCCCGTCAGGCGTATTTGCATACTTTCCACTATAGCGCGAGCGCTATAGTGGGGGAAAAACGGTGATAGGAAAAGCACACAAAATGAAAAAGGGCTGTAAAAAAGCAACGGCTGTCATCCTGAGCGAAACGAACGAAGTGAGTGAAGTCGAAGGATCTGCGATATTTCCTTGTGCTTTTTTAGATTCTTCGACGCGCTCCACTGCGTTCCGCTTGCTCAGAATGACATTTTGAGGTTTTTTTACAGACCTTTTTTTAATTTCAAAGCAATATCAGCCAAACCGACATATCCGACGGCCCCCTGTTCGCGAACGCGAAATACGGTATCAGCTGTATCCTCGCCGGCTGAAGATCGGGCTCTCCCGCCGGCGTGTACAACTCCGCTCTGTCCGGCACGAACGCGCCGTCGACGGTCAGCGTCGGGATCCCGCAGAACGCCGTGTCGCCGACGTTAGGGTTGAGCTCACGCGCAACGCGGTATCTCTCGGGTACGTATCCGCCGTTGTCTACCGCCTCGTACGCGTAGACGACCGGCCCGCGCATGACCGCACCGCGGCCCGCGCAGTCGAATATCTCGGGGTTGGCTTCGTAAAGAACGGGAGTCATATCGAGCGACAGCGCCGCCTCCCCGGGGGACTCGATCACGGCGTAACCTTTTTCCATACGGAAGGGAACCGACAGCGTGAACTTCCGGCACCAGCCGGGAATCCTCAGCCCGAGTTTTCCGACGCCGCGGCACGCGACGCGGATCTCACCGCTCACGGGATAGTCCGTTTTGACCTCAACGGAAAAACCGTCGCCCGCGATCGCGCTGTCCGTATACTGATCGACAAAGACCGTATCGCCGTCGATCCTGGCGACGTACCGCTCGAGCGACGCCAGAACGCGGTTCACGTTCGGCGGGCAGCACGAGCATCCGAAGACGACCTTTCTCTGTGTGATCGGGAAGCGGTCGCCTTTTTCGACGGAAACGTCCTTCACGCGGTTGCGCAGATGGATCGAGAGCGGATTTTCGTAGAAGAACGCGTCGCCCGAGAGCGACAGCCCCGACAGAAAACCGTTGTACAGAACGCGTTCCACGACGTCGGCGTACTTGCTCTCCCCCTCCGCCTCGAGAAGCCGCTGTGAGAAAAACGCGAGGCTGATCGCCGCGCACGTCTCGGAGTAGGCAGTCTCCTGCGGCAGATCGTACGGGACGGTGTACGCCTCTCCGTGGGACGAGGTGCCGACCCCGCCGGTTATAAACATTTTGTGATTTGTGATATCGTCCCAGATCCGGTGGCACGCCGCCCTGAGTTTTTCGTCGCCGGTGAGCGCCGCCATATCCGCCATCGCGGTGTAAAGATACCCCGCGCGGACTGCGTGACCGACCGCCTCCGACAATTCCCTTACGGGTTTGTCCGACTGCGTGTATGACGCCTTCAGGTCCCAGATCTCGGTGACGTCTTTGTCGTTGTTCCCCCTCTTGTCGAGGAAAAACGCGGCGAGATCCCGGTACTTTTCGACCCCGGTGCATTTGTAGAGCCGCACCAGAGCGAGTTCGATCTCCTGATGGCCGGGCGTGAGGAACTGAGCGCTCCCCTCGGCGCGGAAGACGCGGTCGATCAGATCGGCGAACCGCTCGACGCACTTCAGAAACTTGTCGCGCCCCGTCGCGCAGTAGTAAGCGACGCCCGCTTCGATCAGATGACCGGCGGTGTACAGCTCGTGACTCATCCGTTCGGTGAACCGTGCCTCCGGCTCGACCGCCGTGAAGTGCGAGTTTATGTATCCGTCCTCCCACTGGTGAGCCGCGATCGTATCGATGATATCCTCGCACAGCGCTTCGAGCTTGGGATCGGGATGCTTGGCGAGAACGTACGCCGCCCCCTCGAGCCACTTCGCGACGTCGCTGTCCCAGAATATATGCGGCGCCTCGGGGTTATCCTCGAACCGGCAGCAGGTGAGTCCCTTGATCCTTCCGGTCTCGCTGAAACGCGCGTAGACCGCGGGGATCGTGACCTCGCGGTTCTTTTTCTGCATATCCGACCAGAATCCGCCGCGGATCGTTACGTTGTCAAATGAAAAGTCCATGCCGTTCTCCTTCAGTTTATTACATATTACATATTACTTTAATTTTAACGATTGGGCATCTCCTTGTCAATACTTCCATTCGTCTCCGAGCGCTTTCGAGGAATGCTCGTTAAATTTTTACAAAAGTATTGACAAACTGTTATCGACACGGTATAATATTGTAGAGTTATTGTCAGGTAGTGTTTGTACTCGAAGATAAGGTTTTCGATATGGATTTCTTAAACGGTCTGAGTCCTGCCGCGCAGGATCTCTCGTTGAAAGGTTGGATATATGGCTAAGGAAAAAGATATAAAAGATATAAAGGAAGAAAAAAAGCAGGGAAAGGTAGGGACTATAATCGGCATTGTCCTGTGCCTGCTCCTTGTGCCGATCCTCGTCTTTAACGTGATTATCATCATCAAGGGGCTGGTCAACCCGAGCAAAGTTCCCTCCGTCGCCGGATACTCTCCCCTGATCGTTCTGACGGACTCGATGCTGCCGGATATCAAGAGCGGCGACCTTATCATCGTCAAGACACTCGAGCCGGAGGAAGTCGCGGTCGGCGACGTCATCGCCTTCTTCGATCCCGACGGAACGGGAACGAGCGTGCTGACCCACCGCGTTGTAGAACTCACCAAGACGGACGACGGCAGGGACGCGTGGCGCACCAAAGGTGACGCGAACAACACCGAAGACCCCACCCCGGCTCCGTTCGACAACCTCGTCGGTATCTATAAAGGCAAGATCAACGGCGCGGGCAACGTCGCAATGTTCCTTCAGTCGACGCCCGGCCTTATCGTCTGTATCGCGATCCCGCTCGTCCTCCTCGTGGCGTTCGAACTGATCCGCCGCAAGAAGTACGAAAAGGTCAAGAACAAAGATACCGAAGCGCTGCTTGAAGAGCTCGAAGCTCTGAAGGCGAAGCAGGCGGAAGCGGAGAAAGCGAAAGCGAACGCCGCTGAAAAGACGCAGGCTCCCGAGCCGGAAAAGCCGCCCGTCGTCGAGACAGTTGAAGAAAAAGCCGAGGAAACGGTCGAAGCCGTCGAAGAGAAAGTCGAAGAGACGGTAGAAACCGTCGAAGACAAAGTCGAAGAGGTCGCCGAAAAAGCGGAAGACGACGTAGAAAACGCCGTCGGCGGCGAACCGAAAGACGAATAAACGCAGTTAATGTATTTATTTAAGGTATTCTTCCCCCGTGAGCCACGTCGGGGGTGAATATATAAGTTTCTCCCCCGGAAAGTGGTCCGGACGGGACGGGAAAAAACGCCACGAAGCGAAACTCCTCACGTCCGCCGCCCGTGGAGGGAAGAATTCAAGCCGTAAATAACGGCAAATATTTGAAAGGAGTTTTTCTCAGATGAAGAAGAACAATGTAATGAGAGTGTTCGCGCTTATGCTCGCTCTTACTCTCGTATCTGTCTGCGCCATCTCCGGCACGTTCGCTAAGTACGTGACCAGAGTTTCCGGCGAAGACGCTGCACGTGTTGCTAAGTGGGGCGTGCTCCTCACTGTTGAAGGCAACAATTTCGGTACCAAGTACGCTGCTGAAGACGAGGCATATCTTGAAGCCGGCGGCGAATACTCCGTTGAAAGCTACAATGGGGAAGACCTGGTCGTAGCTCCCGGTACGTCTTCTGATCTCATCGACGCCGGCATGACCGCTACCGTTAAGGGTACTCCCGAGGTCGCTGCCCGTTACACCATCAGCGGTGTTGTTGATGACATCGTTCTGAAGGCAGGCACCTACACCGACTACACCGAGCTCGTCAAGGCTGATGACGGTACCTATGGCTACACCAAAGAATTCACCCTCGAGAAGGATTATTCTCCCGTTAAGTGGAATCTCGTCATTAGCAAGGGCACTACTGAGTTCAACGTAGCTGAAGATCTCTATACTGCTCTCAGCGCTTATCCGGATCTTCTCGCAAAGGCTGAGGCTCTTGGATTCGGCGAAAGTGGTTGCTCTTTCTTCAGCGCTATCGAGATTCTGAAGAAGGTTGCAGGCAACGATGGCTATAAGAACATTGTTGAAGCTGCTCTCGGCAACGTCGTTCACGGCGGCCGCAACTTCCAGCTTGACGTCACCGATGACGGCGTCTTCACGATGTCCTACGACTTCGATCCCAACAAGGAAATGGACTACACGTTCGAACTTTCTTGGGAATGGGCGTTCGAACAGATCATCACTGTTGACGGTGAAGAAGTAGCAGATCCTATTGTTGATGCTGCTGACACTTACCTCGGCAACGTTGCTGCAGGTGTGATCACTGACGATAACGCTAACACCACCATCGGTGCGGAACTCACCGCTCCCGCGGTCCAGATCGACTAATTTACGTTTAGTAAACTTATCGATTCAAAACGCCTGAACTGATCATCAGGCGTAACAAAAACTTATAAGTTATAACGGTTCGTCCCCGCCCTTCGTGGCGGGGCGGGGACGGCTCTGTTTGACTTGAACTTTTGCTCCTGCGAGCGCCCGCGCGCGCCGCGGCCGGTCGTAAGCGCAAAAGAAGTAAGCGTTTGATATCAAAAATTACGTATATATCGCGTGTATATATATGGTAAGAATGGAGGAACTCACATGAGAGAGTCAAGGGCTCGCCGCATGAGAAAGGGCGTTCGCTCGGGATTGGTCGTCGCGCTGATCCTTTTGATCATGCTGGAGCTGTGTTCCGTTACGTTGGCGGTCAGTCACCTTGTAACGTTCTCCCCCGTACAGAACCGCAACTTTATCTCCCTGACGGAAAGCAGTAAAATGACCAAGCTTATGGTGAGCTCCGCAAACGGTTCCGAGACCGCAGACGGCGAGGAGACCTCCTCCGACCCCGCTGCGAACCCCGGATCTTCCGCCGCCGCTCCGTCCGATAAAGAGATCGACGATCCCGACGGCAGCCATACGGGTCTTGTCGTCGAGGACAAGGATCAGATCTGGACCACCGTGACCGACGTCGATATCTTCAGTATCCGCTACGACAGCGAAGCGGGTCATCCCACTTTCGCGGTCAACTCCGAAAAGGGCGACAACGTGTTCGCTCCCGGCACGGAGCAGGCGTATACCTTTACCGTTAAGAACGTCAGCGACCACAATATGAAATATATCCTCACCGTGGACGCGTATTACGAAAATACCGACGGACTGTGGATCCCCATCGAGGGCCGCCTGAAGAACGACGACAAGGGCTACGTTATCGGTTCCGAGACCGAATGGCCCGACGTTCTGGAACTTGACGGCTACGCGGAGACCAACAACCTTTCCGCCGGATATATCAGAGACTACACTCTTGACTGGCGCTGGCCCTTCGAGCGCTTCGACGGTGAAGGACTCGACAGCAACGACGCGTACGATACCATGCTCGGCAATCTGGCTGTGGATGAGGACCTCTCGCTCCATATCATCATCCGCATCGTAGCAGAGTGGGACGAGGAAGGCGGAGGTATCAAACCGATCCCGCCGCAGACCGGCGATTACAGCAAGACTTTCCTTTGGGGCGCGATCGCAGTCGTTTCCCTCTGTGCCCTCGACATAGTGATCTGGGCGTTCCGCCGGGACGATGACGACGAGAAAGAAAAAAATGGACTCGCAAAAGGATAATATAAAAGAAAAGAAAAAGAAAAGCGGCAGGCGTCTGTTTTTCCGCATTCTGATCATCGTTGTGCTCGCGCTGTTCATCGGCGCGACCGCCTATACCCTCAACGCTCACCGCCTCGTGCGCAACGCAATGCCGATGCCTTTCGGCTGGGGCGCGTCCGTGATCCTGTCGGGCAGTATGGAACCGACCCTGTCGGTGAACGATCTGGTTTTCGTCCGCGCCACCGGCGACTACGAAGTCGGCGACGTCGTGGTATACCAGTCGGGTTCCTCCCGCGTGATACACCGGATCGCCCGTATTCTTGAGGACGGAAGCGTCGTCACGAAGGGCGACGCGAACAATACCGAGGACGAGCCGATCCCGCCCGAGGACGTAAAGGGCGAGATGGTCGGCAAAGTTCCGCTGATAGGCGCCGCGGTCCGTTTTCTGCAAACGCCTATCGGCATCATCATCGTGATTGCGGTCCTCATCCTTCTCATCAATCTTTCCTGGAGGAAAGAGAAGAAGGAGGACGCCGGAGACCTTGACGTTATAAAAGAAGAGATCCGTCGGCTGAAAGCTCTCGAAGAGGAGCGCCTCGACGCCGTGATCGAAAAGACGGACGAGGAGGAAACTTCTCCTCCCGCCGAAGAAAAAGAAGAAGAAAAAACAGAAGACAATACCGAAGACTGATCGAGAAAATTTTCCCGGATAGTTCGAGAAATAGGAGACGTGCTGATATGAAGAAAAAAAGATTACCGAGTGCGCTCGGCGCGGCGCTCGTCCTGCTGTGTTTCGTCCTTGTGACGGCGCACTTCACGACGGGTATGTACGCCCGCTTCACCACAAAATCGGGTGGAGGCGATACGGGGCGTACCGCGTCGTTCAGCGTTTCGGCGACGTCTGCTCAAACGGGTCCCGTTGAGATAACTCCTGCGACAGACAAAGCGGGTACGTACTCGGTGACGCTCTCGAACCCGGGCGAGATACCTGTCAGGTACGTCGCAGAAGTCCGTTTCGACAATGATGCGGACGCTGCGAAATTCGGTACGATCGCGCCGCTTACTGGGCAGATCGCTCCCGGCGGCACCGTCAGCGGGAATATAACCTTTGATATGTCCGGTTACCTCGGAGGAGGCGCGGGTACGGTTCCGTTTACCGTTGTCGTGACCTTCACCCAGATAGACTGAGGAGGGCGGAGAGATGAAAAGATTTAAACTTTCAAAGAGCCGCCTCGCCGCAGCGATCGTTCTCGTTGCGATCCTTGTCGTCGGGATCCTGTTCCCGGTTTCCGGCTCGAGCGCAATATTCACTTCGCAGAGGTCCCTCGGCGGCTCCGTGTCGTATATGCTCGACGATTCACTTGCGAAGGAGCTTTCCGTCACCGAAACCGGTACGTATAAACTTATCCCCGGTACGGATCTGACTCCCGGAGCAAAGGTCAACGTGATCGAAAGAAAAGCGATCCCCGCTTACCTCTTTATTGAAATTGGAATTACCGGAACTATGCCCGACGGCCTCGTTCTTGCAGAAGATTGGAAAGCGATCGAAGGCATTGCCGACAGAAAGATTTACTGCTATCAGAACGCACCTCTCACGATCGACGTCTCGGCGCCCGTTTTCGACGATTCGTTTAAGTTGGATGAAGAACCGTTAACGGAGGGCTGGACGGTGTCCGTGACCGCATATCTCGTGGAGATCAGAGAAGAATTATCGGATTCGGATCCCGCGGCTGTTTTTGCGGACTATACCAACGAGGCGACGAAGAAAGTCGTCACCGATCCTTCGACAGAGACCTTCGTTCCCGTTATCGTCGAGGCTGAAGTTCAAAACGACTGGGCTGTTAAAAATATCGGCGATATTGACGCTCTTATCCGCGCCAAAGTGGTACTGAATCACGTTGACGGAGCGGGCAATATAGACGTGACGAACGCCCCGCTCTTCAACGGTGAACGCTCTGAGCTTACCGTGCCCGAGGGGTGGATAAAGATCGGTGACTACCTCTACTGGAAGGGCGTAGTCAAATACGAGGGAGATATCGTATCTACTGCTCCCGTGCTTGACCCGAGCGAAGTCGCCGATGGTGTGCAGATCACCGTGATCGCCGAGGCGATCCAGGCGGAGGGCAGCGCAGCCGCTGACGCATGGGGCGTCGAATGGGATAAGGATGCCGGTTGGACAGCGGTCCACCCCGAGCCGTAAGGAAGAAAATTTGACAGCATGACGGTCTCCTCCCCGAAAATGAGGACGGAGACCGCCGATGCTGTATTTTGGTATAAAAAGGGAAGTTGGCAACCTTTGTGAGGGAGAATTATTATCGATATGTCTTTTTTTAGAGACCACTCGTTGTTGTTATTATTGTCCTTAGCCGGAGTTTTTGCATTTTTATGGTTTCTTCCATTTCGCAAACGACTAAGAATGGGCACTGTTAAACTCCTCATTGTTACTACCATTTTGATGTTTTGGGGGTTTGCTGCTGCGAGGTGGGTTTTCCCGTTTATCGAAGCTTTTGGAAATGTGCAGGAGATGGCAAATCTTCGCATGTACGGCATTTTCTTCTTCGATTGGATAGGAATTCTTATAGTTACGAAAATTATCAAAACTGATCGGCCGTTGTTCTTCGATATTTGTGCAGTCAGTATGGTCGTATGCGCATTACTTGGAAGAATGGATTGTTTTGTAAAAGGATGTTGTTACGGAGTGCCGTTTTTCGGACACTCGTTCCGGTGGCCGATAAGAGAGATTGAACTGATTGCCAATTTACTATTGTTGGCATACTTCATTCCGAAAATACTTAAAGGAAAGACTCACGGACAAGTATACCCGGTCTGCCTTATCTATTACGGAATGGTTCGGTTCATTCTTGAATGTTTCCGTGTTGAGGGAACACCGATTGGAAGCAACGGATTCCATTTGGCGCATATCTGGTCAGCAATCAGCGTGCTGATGGGTATTTTCGGACTTCTCATCTTGTCAGAAAAACAAAAAAGAGAGAAACAGAAAAAAAGGGCGATGGTAAAATAGCCCTGAGAATAATACATAGACTGCAATCTGTTATATATCGGAGGTTAAAATGATTAAGACTGTTGGGAAACGTTATCTCGCATTTTTTATTAGTGTTCTGATGGTGGTAGCTTTGCTACCTTCTTTGAGCATATCTACTTGGGCGGAGACTGTCAGTAGCGGTGATGGCACTTGGATTAACGGAAAGTTGAATTATTCTTTTTCAGCAGAATCGGAAGGATCTTCTTCAGATGGAGCGAGTGGGTCAGTTTCAGTATCTAATTCAACTTTAACAGTTACGGCGAAAAGTTCAAAATTCGTGCGTGGTACATGCGATGATACTCCTGCGTATTCGACAACAACCACGGTAATTGTAACAAATGTTTCGAATTACCCTCTTATCGTAAATAGCCTCTCTTATAGCACGGTAAATGTTGCTGGAGTGACGGCCGGAGATGTTATTCCTGTTAACGGGTCGTTCACTATTACCATTACTGCAAATCCGAATTATTCTGAGGATACCACAAGTAGGACTGCGACAGGTACTGTAACTATAAGTGTATCAGAACAGACGAGCGCAACAATAACTGCGATTGCCTCTCCGTATATCAGTTATAATATCAATGGTCACACTGTTCAACAAAGTGGTAGTGATTATAGTTTTACCGCTAATTTGGGTTCAAGTGTATCGCTTCCCTCTATTACTCCGCCCTCTGGCTATACGTTTGCGGGTTGGCGTGTCGGAAGCAATCCTCTTTCAACAACGGTGACATCGTTTACAGTGAGTGGGGATTGTTCAGTTTTTCCTGTAATAGTCAGTGGAGACGTTCCAAATGAACCGAATTTTAAGGTGGGGAACACGACCTACACTTTTTGGGAGGAAGCAGTTGGTGCTGCAGTCGGCGGCTCAAACAAGAAGGTAATTATTAACCTGACTAATGTAACGCTTCCAGATTCTCTTGAAGGAAATCTTATGGTTTCCTCCGGTAAATATGTTAAATCTACGTCTGAGGGTGGAATTGAGTACATTGTTCCCGCTGGGGTAACGGTTTTGGTTCCATTTGACGATGCCGGAACACTATATGCATCTACTCCGACGGTCGTATATAATTCTTATAGTACACCGACTGCATTCCATACGTTGACTATGCCTGCAGGCACTAGTATCAAGGTGCAGAACGGCGGCGCGCTTTCCTTGAGTAGCAAGCTTTCTTCGAAAGAGCAGATGGGTGGATATAACGGTACACCCACCGGTCCTGACGGGCGAATCAATATGAAAGCCGGCAGTAATATTACTTTGGAATCCGGTTCCAATCTTTACTGCTGGGGTTATATCTATGGCGCTGGTTCAGTGGAAGCATTGTCTGGCTCTACGGTTTACGAATCATTCCAGGTGAAGGACTGGCGCGGTGGCACTGCAACCTCTAATATTTATAGGTATGCGTTTATTTTCAATCAGTATTATGTACAAAATATTGAAGTTCCTATAAAACTATATGCAGGAGCATCAGAAAAACTTTATTCTGCTGTTAATGCTGCAAGTTCCGCTTATCCTATGGAGGCGACGTTCCTCGGTTCCGGAGGTCTCTTCAATTTGTCCTCCGGCTATATGGTCAAGGACTACGTAGAGTCAACCGACCGTCTACAGGTAGATGTTTACGGAGAGTCTTCTCTCTCGCCTATGACTTTGTCAGGGCTTCCCTCTCCTATTTATTCAATGGAAACGAGCGGATATATCTTACCCATTACAAGCAACATTACCATTAATCTCCACAGTGGGACAACTAACATTACCCAGGACGTCGAGATGCTCCCGGGTACGGAAGTCAATATCGATCGTGGGGCGACACTCCAGATCAATAGCGGCAAGAGAGTATATCTCTATGATGAGAGCGACTGGTTGAATTTTTCCGGTTCTACCCGGATGTACGCCATAGGATATACTGTAGCTAACGGAACTACCACGATGCGTACCGCTTCGGGCCTGAAGGATGCAAAGTTCAACGTAAACGGTACGCTTACTGTTGCGGGTTCTCTCTATACTTCATCAGGCGGAGCTGATATCACGAGTTCTCTCGGGACCGAGAACGGCGCAGGAAAGATCGTCTTCTCCAAAGCTCCGACTGCGTCCTCCACGATTTATGAGATGAACAACAACAGCACTCAGACTGCTGTCAACTTCTATGCTCCTCATTTCCACAACGGAGACGATTCCTATTCAGACAGTACCGGAACAGGTACCAGCACCTGGTACTACGACAAGGACGGCGAGCACTGGTATCGCTTCCTCGTTGACTTCGTCTACAACGGCAGCCGCGTCGCTCGCAGATATTTCTGTGAAAACGGTTCAACAGTCACATTTGACGCATCCTGGCTCACCGGCCTCGGCGCTTCTGTCACATCCGGTTCGGCGTCTGTAGCTGTCAGCGGAACGAACGTCAACGTAACGAACGTCACGTCAAACGCTACCGTGACTCTTACGGGTTCTGCTGCTCAGTTTATACCTACCTTTGTTCTGAATGAAAAACAGTATCAGAACTATGAGTTCTTCACCGGCAACACGCTTTCCGAGACTCGCGAAATTAACGGCGAGACCTGGTACGTGGTATCTCAGTCCGGTTCTCCTCTTGACGTCGGCGCGGCTTGCGCCGCTCCTTCCGACGCGTCCATGGGCGTAAGTTCTGCAAATCACAACTCCATAGTATGGAACCTGACCGGCGTCTCCGCAACCAGCGGTAATACCTATACCGGAACGGTTCCGATTGGCGAAACCCCCAACGGAGAAGTTTTCATCTACGGTTTCTACACCGGTTCCGTGGCATACAACAGCGCGACCGATCAGTATTATTCCACCCTTAAAGCCGCGATGCTTGACGTCCCGCAGACAGGTACTACGACTGTTCAATTGATTGCCGATTGCGGAACTTTTGAGGAAGAGTCAGGCACCGAATTGATACCCGTTCTTGACGGCTCAAATCTTACCCTTGACCTTAACGGTCATACTGCTAAGGGTTCACTTACCAACGTCGGTAATCTTATCCTTGATCTAAACGGCGGTACGTGGGACTACCATACCGACGCCGCAGCCGCAGCTACGAAGTACAGAGGTGTGGCAGCGGTTATTAACAACGCCACGATGACCGTTCTGGACACCGCCGGCGGCGGCAGGATCACCGCCGACGCGATCAGCGACAACGGTATTCCGAATCATTCCGCGGTTATCCGGAACAACCCCGGCGCGACGCTTACCGTTACGGGAGGAACGTTTGAGAATATTCAGGACGTCAACGGATACGTTTCCGTCGTTCTGAACGATCGCGGTACCGTGGCTTTGCTTCAGAACGCGACCTTGCTTTCGCCTCGCGGATATGCCGTATTCAACTACGGCGGTCACATCGCGACGATCGATTCCTGCGATATCGACGTTGCGTACGGTATCTACAACCGCAACGTCCGAGGAACCAATACCATAGCCAACGGCTACAATATCGCTAACTATGGTACTATCGACCTGATCAAAGACAGTACCGTTACCGCAGGCCAGTACGCGATCCACAATAACGCGGTTATCACCGAACTGAACAACTGTACCTTTACGGCTCATCCCGACTCCGCACAGGTCAACACCTACGGAACGACGGCGGCGAACGTTCAGGGTAACGCCCAGTGCTATACGATTTATAACAACAATGCCTGGTGGTATGATACCAACGTTTGGAAGCGCGTTGATACCACGTCCTCTCCCTATACCCGAACGGATGAATACAAGGAAGGTGCGGAATTCAGGCCCACCATCGGCACTATCACGGACTGCAACATCCTCGCCGAGAACACCTCCACCAACGCCGACCACGGCTGCGCTCTGTACAATAACGGCGGCGTTATCGGAACTATCAGCGGCGGCGAGATCAAAACGTACAAGCATCCGAGCAACACTAAGAGCATCGCGTCCAACTACGCGCTCCGCAACACTGCCGGAGGTATAATCAACAGCATTGTCGGTACGGCTGAGATTTCTGCTACCGGCTATTCCGCTGTCTACAATGACGGTCAGTTTACGACCAAGACTGTCAACAAATACAGCGACAAGATAGGCGGTATTCAGCTGAGCAATAATACTACTTACGGCGGAGCTTCGACGATAGGAAGCATCAACAGCAGCGGTACTATCTCTGCCGGTAGTTACTATGCCATCATGAACAGTGGTAAGATCGGCAGTATCACAGGCGGAGCCACGATCAAAGCGAACTACAACGCTCTGCTTAACTCCGGCTCAGGCGCCCTGACAAGTTACGATTACGTTCGTACCTACACTAATAATTCCAACGCAGACACAGAGACCAAACGCGTTGAGACCTACGTTCGCAATCTTACTGACGGTGGCGTCATTGACACCATAGACGGGGTCCACTTTGTGGGAACAGGCAGCAACAGCTACTATCTGCTCCAGAACCAGGGCAGTATCGGCAGTCTGAAGAACTCCGACTTTACCGCTGCGACCCCCAGAGCGGGCGAGAGTTACGCCATGTTCCTGAACGGCGACAGCCGTCAGAGCGGATATACTCTGACTCGTGAGCCCTATGCGTATGAGTCCCTGTTCATCACACCCTATGAGTATCATTACGACTATGTCCCGGCAACTATCGATGAGATAGACAATGTGACTATCACCAAGAACGCCACGTATGCGTTCCGCAACCTCGGCGTTATCAACACCTTGAAGAACAGCACTATTTCAGGCACACAGTACGTATTCTTGAATACGACAACGGGTCCGTACGTTTTCAGAGATGTAGTTAGGTACTACTCAGGTGCAACCAAGTTTGCTACAACAAAGAATAACGGCAGCGACCTGACGATCGCATATACCAGAACACCCGCCGAAATAGGTGTGATGGATAACAATACCATTGCCGGTACGTCTACCTATACTTTGTATAACGGCGGACATCTGGGAACTTTGACCGGCAATACGATCGGTTCGACGAATACGACTGTTCTTTATAACGGCGGAGCAACCGTTCGGTCCTTTGAGTCCAACATCCTGGATATTATAAGTGTAACTGCCACGACTTCGGCGTGTACCGTTGTTTATGGAAACGACGCAAAGGTGAACACCACTGATTACGACGCGCCGACCATCGACCTGATCGGCGAGGGCAACAAGATCTCCGGTACATATCAGGTTCTGGTAAATCTCGGCGATATCACCGCTATCGACGGCGGCAGCGATCCGGTCACGATTACCTCTACCACGCAGAAGCAGATCGGCGGTATCTACAACTATACCGGTACGCTGGATCAGCGTGTCGCGACGACTCCGTATACTGATGGTACTGCGGGTACTGCGGTTAATACCGATACGTATCTGAACGCCCATATCGGCAGTATCAAGAATACTGTGATTACTGCAAACGGTATAGGTATTCAGAACGGAAGCGCAAACGCAACGTATCTGCCTACGATTGATGAGATCGGAGAGGGTACGGAGATTAACGCGAACTGTACCACGGCGGGATATCACGCGGTGTACAACACGACGTACGCGAAGATTGCTGAGATCTCGGGCGGTATTTACACTGCGACGAAAGCAACCACCAACGCGTACAAGAACAATAACACCAATTCTGATCACGCGACCCTGATTTCCGGCGGCGACTTCAGGGGTGCGGCGAATACTCGCGCTAACGCGATCTTTGAGCCGGACAACACGAACCGCCAGACTTATCCGGCAGGGAAGAACCTAAGCCAAGGCACCGAATCTGTTACGCTTCACGACGGAACGACCAGAACAGAGTATTACTACATCGCGGATTCATTCACCGTGACGTTTAATTTGAACGGTCACGGAACAGAAGCGCCGGCTAATCAGACCGTCGAATCCGGTCAGAAGGCTACCGAACCCACTGCTCCTACTGCGGACGGTTGGGAATTCGGCGGATGGTACAAAGAAGCAGCATGCAGCAATGCATGGGACTTCTCCGCCGATACCGTTACTGAGGATACGATTCTGTACGCCAAGTGGACTGTGGCACTTTCTGAGCACACGGTAACGTGGAAGAACGAGGACGGAACGGTTCTCGAGACGGATGAGAAAGTAAAGTACGGCACGACTCCTTCTTATGACGGAGCTGTTCCAACGAAGGAATCGACAGCAGAGTACAGTTATACCTTCTCCGGATGGTCTGACGGAACAAATACCTACGGCGTGGATGATACGCTTCCCGGAGTGACCGACGACGTTACCTACACTGCACAGTTCACACCGACCAAGAGAACATACACGATCACATGGAATAACGACGACGGAACGACCATTGATACGACTACAGTAGAGTACGGCGTTGTTCCTACGCACGCAGACGCCTCCAAGGCGGCTACCGCGCAATACACTTACACCTTCGCGGGATGGTCTCCCGAGCTCTCTGCCGTTTCCGGAAACGCGACCTACACGGCGACGTATACCGCGACTGTCAACACGTACACGGTAACGTGGAAGAACGAGGACGGAACGGTTCTCGAGACCGACGCAAGCGTGTCTTACGGAGCATTGCCTGAGTATAACGGCGCTACGCCGACCAAGACGGGTACCGCGCAGTACAGTTACACGTTTAAGGAATGGTCTCCCGCTATCAGCACGGTGACGGGCAACGTCACCTATACGGCGACGTTTACCGCGACCGTCAACAAATACACGGTAACGTGGAACAACGACGACGGGACCGAACTTGAAAAGGATACGGACGTTCCGTACGGAACGACGCCCAGCTACGACGGATCAACGCCGACAAAGGCAGCAACGGCTCAGTATACGTACACGTTTGAGAAATGGTCTCCCGCTATCAGTACTGTGACGGGCAACGTCACCTATACGGCGACGTATACCGCGACCGTCAACACGTACACGGTAACGTGGAAAAATGCCGACGGAACGGTCCTTGAGACTGACGCAAACGTTCCTTACGGTACAGTACCTGCGTACGACGGCACGGCCCCGACCAAGACCGGCGACGCGCAGTACAGTTACACGTTTGAAAATTGGTCTCCCACGATTTCCGCAGTGACCGGCGACGTTACTTACACTGCAACGTTCACTCAGAGCGTCAACAAGTACACGGTAACGTGGAAGAACGGCGACACGACTCTCGAAACGGACGAGAACGTACCTTACGGCACGACTCCTTCATACGACGGAGCTACTCCTGTGAAGGCCGCGACAGCGCAGTACACGTACACGTTCGCCGGATGGACTCCCGAAGTCGCAGACGTTACCGGCAACGTAACTTATACGGCAACGTTCAGCAGCACGGTCAACAAGTACACGATCAGATTCGTGAACTACGACGGAACCGAACTTCAGAGCAGTGACGTTGAATACGGCACGGTGCCCGCATACGCCGGCACGACGCCTGAAAAGGCAGCCGACGCCCAGTACACGTACACGTTTGCGGGATGGAATACCGTTCCCGTTGCGGTCACCGGCGAAGCGACCTATACTGCAACGTTCAACAGCACGCTTAGAAGCTATACGATCACCTGGCTGAACGACGATGATTCGCTCATCGACACGACCACGGTGGCGTACGGCATTGTTCCTACGCACGCAGACGCGACGAAGGAGAACACCGCTGAGTTTACTTACACTTTCGCTGGTTGGGATCCCGCTCCTGCGGCGGTCACCGGTGAAGCGACCTACAAGGCGACGTTCAATTCTGAAAAGAACAGTTACACGATCACGTGGGTCATAGACGGCGCAATAACGACGGAGACGTATGAATACGGCGAGATGCCGGCGCATGCCGATCCTGAGAAGGAAGCGACCGCTCAGTACGCCTACACGTTCGCCGGATGGAATCCCGCGATCACGAGCGTTACCGAGAACGCAACTTATACCGCGCAGTTCGACAGCACGGTCAACAAGTACACGGTCACGTGGGTCGACGGCAACGGCAATACGCTGAAGACCGAGCAGGTTGAATACGGCGAAACTCCTTCGTACAGCGGCGCGACCCCGACAAAGGCCGCGACTGCTCAGTACACGTACACGTTCAATAACACGTGGAGTCCGGCGATCACGAGCGTTACAGGCAACGCAACTTATACCGCGCAGTTCGACAGCACGGTCAACAAGTACACGGTCACGTGGGTCGACGGCAACGGCGATACGCTGAAGACCGAGCAGGTCGCATACGGCGAAACTCCGTCGTACAGCGGCGCGACCCCGACAAAGGCCGCGACTGCTCAGTACACGTACACGTTTAATAACACGTGGAGCCCGGCGATCACGAGCGTTACCGAGAACGCAACTTATACCGCGCAGTTCGACAGCACGGTCAAC